>NZ_JBHWBP010000174.1:0-15191 GCF_042735575.1 Streptomyces sp. NPDC059564
CTCTCCCTCGTCAAGCGCTGGCGGGAGGCCGGACGCACCCTTCCGGGGCATCCTGACGAGGAGTGGGAGCGGCTCATCTCCCAGCCGTGCTGGCCCGGCCGTTAGGTGGTGTGTCTCTCGTGGCAGCGGCGGAGCGCGACAGACCCGGACAGGGTGCCCCCGGCCCCCTGACGGGGCCCGGTGAGCGGCTCGCGCTCAACGGCATGGGCAGCTTCGAGTGGGACCTCGACGCCGGCACCCTCATCCTGGACGAGGCCGGGCTGACCGTCTTCGACCTGGAGGCGGAGCAGTTCGACCACACCCCCGAGGGCCTCGGCCTGCGCATCCCCTCCGACGACGCGGCGCGGCTCGCGGACACCGTGGCCGGCGTGCTGGACGGCGGCGGGGAGACGTACGGCTCGTACTTCACGGTGCGCCGGCGCGACGGCCGCGAACAGTGGACCCACACCCAGGGCCGGGTGCTGCGCGATCCCGACGGGCGGCCCCTGCGGATCGTCGGGATCGTCCGCGACGCGACCGCCGAGCTCGCCCACGCCACCGTGCTGCGGAAACTGGAGACCGCCCGCACCCAGCAGGCCGCCATCGTGCAGCGCACCACGGAGGCCCTGTCGCGGGCGGTGACCGTGGACGACGTGACCGCCACCCTGACCGGCGCGGGCGCCCTGGAACGGCTCGGGGCCGACGGGCTGGCGCTGGGTCTCGTCGAGAACGGCACCATCAAGATCATCGCGCTGAGCGGGGAGTCGCTGGAGATCCTCAGCGAGCGGCAATTCACCCGGCTGGACGGATCCCTGCCGCTGTCGCAGGCGGTCCTCAGCAGGAAGGCACGTTTCGTCACCTCCCTCGCCGAACTGGCCGGGGAGTTCCCGCTGCTCGCCGACTACCTCAACCGGATCCGCTACGACGCCGCCGCCTACCTCCCCCTCATCGCCCAGGCCAAGGCCATCGGCGGGCTCGTGCTCTTCTACCGGCGGCGCAGCGAATTCAGCCCCGAGGAACAGAACCTGTGCCTCGGCCTCGCCGGCATCGTCGCCCAGTCCCTCCAACGGGCGCTCCTGTTCGACCAGGAACGGGAGTTCGCCACCGGACTCCAGGCCGCCATGCTGCCGCGCCGGATCCCCGAGATCACCGGCGGCGAGATCGCCGTGCGCTACCACTCCGCCTGGAGCGGGCGGGAGGTCGGCGGGGACTGGTACGACGTCATCGCGCTGCCCCGCGACCGCGTCGGGATCGTCGTCGGAGACGTCCAGGGCCACGACACCCACGCCGCCGCCATCATGGGCCAGCTGCGCATCGCCCTGCGGGCCTACGCGGGCGAGGGCCACTCGCCGTCCACCGTCCTCGCGCGGGCCTCCCGCTTCCTCGCCGAACTCGACACCGAACGCTTCGCCACCTGCATGTACGCGCAGGTGGACCTGGAGACCGGCGGCGTACGGGCGGCCCGCGCGGGCCACCTCGGCCCGCTCATCCGGCACACGGACGGCCGTACCGGCTGGCCCAACGTGCGCGGCGGGCTTCCCCTCGGGCTGGCCTCCGTCTTCGAACAGGAGGAGTTCCCCGAGACCCGCCTGGACCTGGTCCCCGGCGAAACGCTCGTCCTGTGCACCGACGGGCTCGTCGAGGAACCCGGGACGGCCATCACCCAGGGCATGGACGCCCTCGCCCACGCCGTGCGCGGCGGCCCCCAGGAGGCCGGGGCGCTCGCCGACCACCTCTCCGACCGGCTCTGGGAACGCTGGGGCTCCGGCGACGACGTGGCCCTGCTCGTGCTGCGCCGCGCCCCGGACCCGGGCACCCACCGGGCCCCGCGCATCCACCAGTACATCCACCAGGCCGACCCGGAAGGGCTCTCCGAGGCCCGCTACGCCCTGCGGCAGGCCCTGCGCGACTGGGGCATGGCCGAACTCGCCGACGACGTCGAGCTGGCGGCGGGGGAGCTGCTGGTCAACGCCCTGCTGCACACCGACGGCGGGGCGGTGCTGACCATGGAGGTGCTGCCGGAGCCCGTGCGGCGGATCCGGCTGTGGGTCAAGGACCGCTCCAGCGTCTGGCCGCGGCGGCGCACCCCGGGCGAGGCGGCCACCACGGGGCGCGGGCTGCTGCTGGTCGACGCGCTGGCCACGCACTGGGGGGTGGAGTCCCGGGGTGACGGGAAGGCCGTCTGGTGCGAGTTCGACGTCGCCGGCATCCGGCGTGGCGCGGGGTGACCGGTCGATCACTCCAGGTTGTGGGTTGCCGGGTGTGGGGTGATGATGCGCCCATGGAACGGAAGGCTTTGACGAGGACCGCGCCGTGCGCCGCCTGAACCGGGGCGCGGTCACGGGCATCCTGGCGGTGCTGCTGCTGGTGGCGGGGGTCCCGAAGGTCGTGGACTGGACGACGGGGCGGCCGCACGCGGATCCCCGGTGCCAGACGGTCGCGTTCATGTCGATGACGGGCGTCGCGCCCGAATGCCGCTGACTGCTGACTGCTGACTGCTGACTGCCGACTGCTGACGGGCGCCGGGTCCGGCTCGCGGCCCGCGTGCCGGTAGCGGCGGCTACCGGGTCCGCGGGCCTGCGGGTCTGCCGTGGCGGGACGGCCTAGCGGTGGTCGATCACCCGGATCTCCCGCTCGTCCACCGCGATCTGGTCGATCGCGCGCGGCATCAGCCCGCCGCCGAAGTGGATCTCCTGGAGCTCCGCCTGCGCCAGCGCGGCGCCCTCGTGGATCCCGGGGGTCAGACGCAGCGTGCCGTGCGCCTCCCACGAGTGCGCCTCGCCGTCGCACCGGGCGTCGCCCGCACCGAGGCCGAGGCGGAAGCGGTCCTGGACGACCGTCACCTTCACCTGAACCGCCCCACCGGGTGACGCGGCCTCGCAGCTGTAGGTGCCGGAAAGGGTGATCGTGCCGTCCTGCGCGATGTGGGCGTGCGGCCGGACGGAAATGCCCTGGTGGTAAACGGTCGCCGCGGCGGGAGCGGTGAACAGGGCGGTGGCGGCCAGTGCCGAGAAGGCGGCGAGGGCAATTCGGCGGGCGGGCGTGCGCATTTCTTCCTCCAGGTGGATGCGGGTGACGGGATTCCGCCGGAACGCATTGTGCTGGCAGTTGGCGGGCAACGCGCGCCGCATACCCGTGTCGGTGTGTGCAATTGCCCGCTCGGGCGCGTGAGACTGGCCGAAATCATCCCCGCACCGAAGAACCCCGAAGGGGCCCCGTATGCGTCCGCCCGCTTCCGTCCTCGCCGCCGCCGCTCTCCTCCCCGCCCTGCTGCTCGGTGCCACCGCCTGCCAGAGCGCGCCCGAGGGGGCCGCCCTCGCCCCCGCCGCCGTGCCCGCCGTCCCGGTCGACGACGGCGCGCCCGGCGTCGACGAGGACCCGGCGGCGCCCGCCCCGGGGGCGGAGCGGGCCACCGCGAAGGATGCCCATGTGGGTGACTCCGTACGGGTGCAAGGGCACGAGGTGGGCCGCCACCTCCAGGCGGTGCTGGCCGCCTACGTGGACCCCGCGGTCAGTGTCGAGCCGAACTACGGGCCGCCCGCCGGGAAGCGCTGGGTCGCCGCCTCGATGTCGTTCGTCAACGTCGGCGGAGCCTCGTACGGGGCCCTCGGGCGCATGTGGGCGTACGACAGCGCCGGAAAGCGCCACCCGGTGGTGCGCACCGGCGAACTGACCACCGGCAAACCGCTCGTCTTCGATTCCCTCGCCGTCGGTGAGCGGGCCGAGGGATGGGTGGTGTTCGAAATCCCGGAAAACGTGCGCATTGTGCGGCTCCAGTACCAGGACGCGAACATGCGGGCGAATTCCGGAGGGGGATTCTGGTCGGTCTAGCCCGCCCGGGTGAAAGGCCGTGAAAGGGCCCGGCAGTGGACCACTAAGGTGCGGCGCATGACTTCAACGCAAGCCGAAATCGACCGGACCCAGCTCGGCACCCTTTCCGTGCTCGCCTGGATCGGAGACCCCTCCGAAGGCCACGACATCCCGTACCTCCTCGCCTACACGCTCGGCGACGGCCCCCAGGGCCGAGAGGCCGGCGAGAAGGCCGCGCACGGTCTGCTGGAGGAGATCGGCCTGCCCATCGGGGACGTGGTCATGGACGGCACCCGCAGCCCGCGCACCTTCGCGGTGCAGATCGTCCTCGCCGGCAGCCAGGTCGCGCTGACCCTGCCCGGGCTGAACGCGACCTGCACCGCCCCGGACGAGTGGGTCGCCGCGGCGACCGAGAGCGGACAGGCCTACTTCCTGTTCGCCACGCGCGCCTGGCCCGAGGCCGTCCCCGGCAAGCCGGTGACCCCGGAGGTCCTGCAGGCCTTCGCGGGTGACGAGGAAGTGCTGACCAGCAGCGCCCACTGCGTCCTGACCGTCCAGAGCCTCCAGAAGTAGGCGGGGCCGCGCTCCGGCCGCCGGGCTCCCAGCCTGCCCGGTGGCCGGTCCCCTCCCGGGTTCCCGGGTTCCCGGGTTCCCGGGTTCCCGGGTTCCCGGGTTCCCGGGTTCCCCTCCCGGCCGCGGCTCAGGGGCGTTCGAAAGCGAACCGCAGCGAACGCACCCGGTTGTCGAAGCTGGAGCCCGCCAGATCGGGCAGGCCCACCGCGCGCAGACCCACCGGCCGGGTCAGCAGCTCGCGGAACAGCGCCTTCATCTCCACCCGGGCCAGGTGCGCGCCCAGGCAGAAGTGCGGGCCGCCGCCCCCGAAGCCCAGGTGGGGGTTGGGGGAGCGGGTGATGTCGAAGGCGTCGGGGTCGGGGAAGACCGCCTCGTCGCGGTTGGCGGACGCGTAGTAGAGCACCACCTTCTCGCCGGGCCGGAACACGCGCCCGCCCAGGTCGTGTTCGGCCGTCACCGTCCGGCGGAACTGGATGATCGGCGTCGAGTGCCGGATCATCTCGTCGACCGCGCCGTCCGCGTACTTCTCGAAGTCCGACAGCAGCAGGTCCCGTTGCTCCGGGAAGTCGGTCAGCAGCGTCAGGCCGTGGGTGATGGCGTTGCGGGTGGTCTCCACCCCGGCGACCATCAGGAGGCTGAAGAACGCCCCCAGCTGACGGGCGCCGAGCGCCTGGCCGTCGACGTTCGCGCAGACCAGCGCCGAGATCAGGTCGTCGGTGGGGTGCCTGCGCCGCTCCCGCCCGATGCCCGCGACCATGCGCTGCATCCGCGCCAGCGCCCGCAGCCCGCGCCCGGGCATCCGCAGCCGGGACGCCAGACCGCGCTCCACGCCGATGTTCTCGGAGGCGTGGTTGACCCGGTCGGCGATCTCCGCCCGGTAGCGCTCGGGGATGCCCATCATGTTGCAGATGACCTCCAGCGGCAGCCGGGAGGCCACCGCCGAGACGAACTCGTCCGGCTGCCGTTCCAGTACGTCGTCCACGATCCGGGCCGCGACCGCGTGGATGTCCTCCTCGGCCGCCGCCAGCAGCCGCGGAGTGAAGGCCCGTTGCACGATCCTGCGCAGCTGCGCGTGGTCCGGGCCGTCCAGGTTCACCATCGAGTCCCCGAACAGCGCCCGCACCCACCGGGCCGGCTCCGGCGTGGTGACCCCGGGCGCGCTGGCGAACACCTTGGGCAGGCGGCTGGCCTCCTGCACGTCCGCATGCCGTACCAGGGCCCAGTGGCCCGCCCCCTCGGGGACGAACACCGGCGATTCCAGGGCGCGCAGCCGGGCGAACGCGGCGAGGCGCCGCTCCGGCGGGAGCTGCCAGAAGCCCGGCTCGGCCAGCTCCCCTCCGGGGTCGTCTCCGGTGCCGTGCCGTTGCGGGGGGAGTGTCATGGGGGTCGTCTCTTCCTGTCGCCGTCGCGCGCCGTGCGCTGTGCTGCAGAACGGTGCCGGGGGCATGGGAGTGACGGCCGCGCGGCGCCGCCCTCACCCGGCTCCCCCGGCTCGGGGCGCCGCCGGGTCAGGCGACGGCGGCGGCCTGCGCCCCGCCCCGGACCGCGAGGGTCATGCCCACCACCACGGCGGCCGTCGCCACGAGGCCCGCGTAGAGCACCGCGTAGGCACCCGACCAGGTGCAGGCGAGGACCGCTAGCGCGGACAGCGGCAGCACCAGCTGCTGGGCGAGGCCGCGCTTGAAGTGGCGCGAATGCAGCAACCACACCATCAGCAGGAACAGCGCGGTCGGGACGGTGACGGCGGCGTTGGCGGACAGCTGCGAGATGTGCGCCTGGCCAACCGCGTGCTCCACCGCCACCTCGATGCCCGCACCGATCGCCGCCCCCGAGGCGAAGATCAGCAGATGGCCGTAACCCCACGGGATCGCCTCCCGGTTGGAGGTCAGCCGCTCGTGCATCGGCACCGCGAAGTAGATCCACCACGCCGCGAACACGATCAGCAGCCCGCCCGCGGCGATGGGCAGCAGCTCACCCAGCGCCTCGTGCTCGTCCAGCGCCGATTTCACGGCCACCGTGCTCGCGGCGATGGTCTCGCCGAGCACGATGATCGTGAACAGGCCGTACCGCTCCACGATGTGGTGGGCGTGCCACGGCGTCTGGTGCCCCCGCTCAGCCACCACCGGAACCAGCAGCTCGGCGGCGACCAGCACCAGGAACAGCCACCGCTTGAGGTCGTCCGGAGCGAACAGCAGCCCCACCCAGCCCGCCTGACAGATCACCAGCCCCGCCGCGTACTTCAGCGCCGCCGTCCGGGCCTCACCGCTCTCCCCGGCCGCAGCCCGCAGCCACTGCGCGGTCAGCGCCACGCGCATGATCAGGTAGCCGATGACGGCCACCGTCCAGTCGTTCTGGTTGAAGGCACGGCTCACCCCCGCCGCGTAGACGAGCACACCGGCGATCTGTACGAGCGTCGCGATCCGGTACGGCACGTCGTCGCAGTCGTAGGCGGAGGCGAACCACGTGAAGTTCATCCACGCCCACCACACACCGAAGAAGACGAAGAAGTAGCCGACCACCCCGCTCCCCGGATGGCCCTCCGCCAGCGCGTGCACCAGGCACTGACCCGCCTGGGCGATCGCGACGACGAAACAGAGGTCGAAGAACAGCTCCAGCGGGGTCGACGCCCGGTGGTCCTCGTCGCGACTGCGGGCGGTCATCGGTACGTACGTCATACCGCCCAGCACACCAGTGCCCGGCCCCCTGACAGGCGAGGCGCGCGGCCCGCAGCACACGGGTACCCCGGGCGGACTCGTAACGCCCCAGCACGAGCCGGGCGATGCGCGGATGGTCCGCCAGCGGCTCCGACACCGCCCAGGCCCCTACTCCGGCCAGGGCGTGCGTGAAACGCCCCGGAGCCAGCAGGTGCGCCGCCACCGCGATCCGCCGGTACCCGGCACCCCGCAGCGCGGCCAGCGCCTCGGGCACGGCCGGCCCCGCCGACGTCAGGTACGCGGGGACCACCGGGACCGACCGGACCCCGCCCTCGTCCTCCAGCAGGGCCGCCAGCCGGGCCGCGCAGCCCGCCGTGCCGTCATTGCCGCCGGGCCGGGACGAGCCCGCTCCGGCCACCACCACCGCGTCGGCCCGCGCGTACGGGCCGCGGCGGCGCTCGGCCTCACGGAGCCGCCCGTACAGCGCCAGGGCCACCTCCGGCTCCCCGCTGAGCCCCTCGGTCAGCTCGCAGCCCGTGCCCTCCAGCACCGCCGGGACGTCGACCCGCCGGTGGTACCCGTCCCCGAGCAGCAGCGGCACCACCACCGCCCCCGGGTGCTCCCGTACCACCTCCGCGAGGGACGGGCGCTGCACGTCCAGGTGGCCGACGGCCGCCCGGACCCCGCTCATCGCCTCGATGGCGGCGGCGAGCCGGCCCACGGCCGCGGCGGCGGCCGGGACCGCGCTGCCGTGCACGGCGAGTACGAGCATCTGGTTCCTCCCACGGCGGGGCCTTCATGGACGGCCCTGGATCTCCCCCTTCCACGCTAGGCCCGCCCCCGCCCTCCCGGCCCCCGCCCAAGGGCCCGCACCGCAGGCCACAGGTCCTGTGCGGAACGGGTCCGCGGGCCCCTCCCATGAGGCCCTTTTCGGCCGCTGCGGGCCGGAGGGCGGACCTACCGTCGAAAGGGTCGGAACATCGCACGCGGACGGAGTGAGACCCATGGCGCAGACGCTGGTTGTCATCGGCCACGGCATGGTGGGACACCGCCTGCTGGAGGCCCTCGCCGAGCGCGACGCGCTCGCCGGACCGGCGCGCCCGGGCGGCGCCGGCTGGCAGGTGGTCGTCCTCGCCGAGGAACACCGGCCCGCCTACGACCGCGTCCACCTCTCCGCCGCGTTCACCGGCGCCACCGACACCGAGCTGGCACTCGGCGAGCCCGGGTTCCTGGAGCGGCACGGCATCGACCTGCGGCTCGGCGACCCGGCCCGCAGCATCGACACCGCCGCCCGCACCGTCACCAGCGCCTCCGGCACCGTCCTCACCTACGACGCCCTCGTCCTGGCCACCGGCTCCTACCCCTTCGTACCGCCCATCGACGGCGCCGACGCCGAGGGCTGCTTCACGTACCGGACCCTCGACGACGTCGAGGCCCTCACCGCCTACGCCGCCACCGACCGCGTCCGCAGCGGCGTCGTCATCGGCGGCGGACTCCTCGGCCTGGAAGCGGCGGGCGCCCTGCGCACCCTCGGGCTGACCACCCACGTCGTGGAGTTCGCACCCCGCCTGATGCCGCTCCAGGTCGACGACGGCGGATCCGCCGCGCTGCGCTCCACCATCGAGTCGATGGGCGTGGCCGTGCACACCGGAGTCGGCGCCGCCGCCGTCCAGGTCCACGCCGACGGGCGCACGCGGGCACTGCGGCTGACCAGCGGCACGGAGATCGGCGCCGACGTCGTGGTCTTCTCCGCCGGGGTCCGCCCGCGCGACCGGCTCGCCCGCGAGTGCGGACTGGCGGTCGGCGACCGGGGCGGCGTCGTCGTGGACGCGCACTGCCGCACGAGCGACCCGTACGTATATGCGATCGGCGAGTGCGCGCAGACCGTGGACGGCAAGGTGTACGGCCTGGTGGCACCGGGCTACCAGATGGCGGAGGCGGTGGCCGAGGCCCTGGCGGGCGCGGGCGGGCTGACCTTCACCGGCGCCGACACCTCGACGAAGCTGAAGCTGATGGGCGCCGACGTCGCCTCCTTCGGCGACCCCTTCGCCCCCGAAGGGCGCGACGGCGCCGTCTCCGTGGTCTTCTCCGACGCACGCGAGGGCGTCTACAAGAAGCTCCTGCTGGGCCCGGACGGGGCCCTGCTCGGCGGGATCCTCGTCGGCGACGCCCAGGCCTACGGCTCGCTCAAGCCCCACGCCGGCCGGCAGCTGCCCGCCCCACCCGAGGCCTTCATCCTGCCCGCGTCCGAGGGCATCGTCCTGCCCGGCGCCGACGCACTGCCCGACGAGGCCGTGGTCTGCTCCTGCCACAACGTCACCAAGGGGCAGGTCCGTGCCGCCGTGGCCGCCGAATCCCTCACCGACATCGGCGGGATCAAGAAGTGCACCAAGGCCGGCTCCGGATGCGGGGGCTGCCTCGGCACCCTCCAGGCCGTCCTGGACGCCGAACTCGAAGCCGCCGGCATCGAGAAGCCGCGCGGGCTGTGCGAACACTTCGCCCTGACCCGCTCCGAGATCTACGAGAAGATCCGCACCGAGCGGATCCGCAGCTTCAGCGAACTGCTGGAGACCCACGGCGAGGGCGGCGAGGGCTGCGCCGTCTGCAAGCCCGTCGTCGCCAACGTCCTCGGCACCCTCGCCCCCGACCTCGGCCTCCGTCACATCCTGGACGGCGAACAGGCCACCCTCCAGGACTCCAACGAC
This sequence comes from Streptomyces sp. NPDC059564, assembly GCF_042735575.1. Taxonomy (NCBI): domain Bacteria; kingdom Bacillati; phylum Actinomycetota; class Actinomycetes; order Kitasatosporales; family Streptomycetaceae; genus Streptomyces; species Streptomyces sp. NPDC059564. The sequence goes on from NZ_JBHWBP010000174.1 coordinate 9,722, forward strand.
CTCTTCCTCGCCAACCTCCAGAAGGACGGCACCTACTCCGTCATCCCGCGCGTCGCCGGCGGCGAGATCACGGCCGAACAGGTCATCGCCCTCGGCGAGGTCGCCCGCGACTACGGCCTCTACACCAAGATCACCGGGGCGCAGCGGATCGGGCTCTTCGGAGTCCACAAGGAACAACTCCCCGACATCTGGCGCCGCCTCGGCGGAGCCGGCTTCGAGTCCGGCCAGGCCTACGGCAAATCCCTGCGCGCGGTGAAGTCCTGCGTCGGAGCCCGCTTCTGCCGCTTCGGCCAAGGCGACTCCATCCAGCTCGCCATCGACCTCGAACTGCGCTACCGGGGCCTGCGGACCCCCCACAAATTCAAGGGAGGCGTCTCGGGCTGCCTGCGCGAGTGCGCGGAGGCCCGGGGCAAGGACATCGGAGTGATCGCCACCGCCAACGGCTGGAACCTCTACGTGAGCGGCAACGGCGGCGCGAACCCGCGCCACGCCGACCTGCTGGCCTGCGACCTCACCACCGCCGGACTCTTCGCGCTCATCGACCGGTTCCTCATGTACTACATCCGCACCGCGGAACGGCTGGAGCGCACGGCGGCCTGGATCGAGCGCATCGACGGCGGCCTCGGGCACCTGCGCGAGGTCCTCATCGAGGACTCGCTCGGCATCTGTGCCGAACTGGAGGCGCAGATGGAGCGCCACGTGGAGGCCTACCAGGACGAGTGGCAGGCGGTCCTGGAGGACCCGACAGCACTGGAGCGCTTCGACACGGTCGACCTCGGCACGGTCGGCTTCGGCGGGACGGGCCCCGCAGGCGCGGCCGGCGCCGGCGGGGGCGGTGCCGCGAGCGCGGCCGGCCGGGCCCTGGAGCCGGGCCGGGGCCGCACCGCCGTCCTGCCCGACGGGACCCGGGCCGCCGTCTTCAAGGACCGCGCGGGCACCGTCTACGCCGTCGGCGACCGCGACCCCTTCTCCGGCGCCGACGTGATCGCCAACGGCATCATGGGCTCCCGCGACGGCGTGCCCGTCGTCACCTCGCCGATGCACAAGCAGGTCTTCGACCTGCGCACCGGCATCTGCCTGGACGACCCGGAGGTCTCCCTCCCGGTGGTCGACGTCCACTGAGGGGCCGACCAACGGACCGGGGGCGAGGGGACCTTGTCCTGTCGCCCCCACGACGTTCGCCCCTGACGCACGGGGCCCCTTCGGGCGGAGCCTGGATAGGTCAGGACCTTTCTCAACGTTCAGGACCACGCCATGAGTTCCGTCACGCAGCAAGCACCAGAGGTGGCCGCCGATCCGGAGCAGTACCGCCCGGGCCGCACCATCACCGACTGGACGCCGCAGGATCCGTCCTTCTGGCGCACCACCGGCAAGAAGGTCGCCACCCGCAACCTGTGGATCGCGGTCCCGGCGCTCCTCGTGGCCTTCGTGGTCTGGCAGGTCTGGAGCATCACGGCGACCAACCTCAAGGACGTCGGCTTCGGCTTCTCGCAGTCGCAGTTGTTCTGGCTGACCGCCGTCCCCGGTATCACCGGCGGCACCGCGCGCATCTTCTACACCTTCCTCGGCCCGATGATCGGGCAGCGCCGCTTCACGGCGCTTTCGACGGTGGTGCTGATCGTTCCGCTGCTGTGGCTGGGCTTCGCGGTGCAGAACCCGGACACCTCGTACGGCACGATGATCGCCATTGCCGCGCTCTGCGGCATCGGCGGTGCGAACTTCTCCTCCTCGCTGGCCAACATCGGCTTCTTCTACCCGAAGCAGGAGAAGGGCAACGCGACCGGCATCAACGGCGGCCTGGGCAACCTGGGCGTCTCGGTCGTCCAGCTCCTGACCCCGATCCTGATCACCTCCTCGGTCCTCGCCATCGGCGCGGGCCAGAAGAAGGCGAACGGCACGGAGATCTACCTCCAGAACGCCGCCTTCGTATGGGTTCCGGTGTTGATCGTGCTCGCGGCCCTCGCCTGGTTCGGCCAGAACGACCTCAAGGTCGCCTCCACCCCCTTCAGGCAGCAGAAGGTCATCTTCAAGCGCAAGCACAACTGGCTGATGACCTGGCTCTACGTCGGCACCTTCGGCTCCTTCATCGGCTTCGCCGCCGCGCTGCCGCTGCTCATCAAGACCACCTTCCCGGCCTACTCGGTCGCGACGTACGCCTGGATGGGTCCGGCGCTGGGCGCGCTGGCACGCTGGGCGGGCGGCTGGATCGCCGACAAGCTGGGCGGGGCCCGCGTGACCATCCTGTCCTTCGTGGGCATGTCCGCCTCGATCATCGGTGTCATCAACTTCCTGCCGGGCGGCTCCGACGCCGGCTCCTTCTACGGCTTCTTCTTCTGTTTCCTGGCGGCGTTCTTCTTCTCGGGCATCGGAAACGGCTCCACCTTCCGGCAGATCCCGGTCATTTTCCGGGGCCAGCACCTGAAGGGCCTGACGGAGGGCACCCCGCAGTACGCGGCCGCACTCAAGCAGGCGGAGATCGAGTCGGGCGCGGTGACGGGCTTCACGGCCGCCATCGCCGCCTACGGCTTCTTCTTCATCCCGGCGATGTTCGCCAACTTCGCGGTGACCAGTGCGATGTGGGGCTTCGTGGCCTTCTACGCCAGCTGCGTGGTCGTGGCCTGGTGGTTCTACGCCCGCAAGGGCGCCGAAGCCCCGAGCTAACCACCCCCCAACCCCGCGCAGCCCCCGCCCCACGCCACACCGGCGGACCCGCCCCGTAAGCCCGCGCAGGCCCTGGAGCAGGCCCCCGCCACCGGCCTGCCCGACGCGCGTGCGCAGGTTCCTCGGGCTAGCGCTCGACATACTGTCCCCCCTCTGATCGCGATGTGGTCGGCCATGAACGGTCGTGAACCACTCCTTCATGCTGCCGGGGCTGGTCACGACGTGCGTCGTGGTATCCACAGGCTTCGCCATGGTGCAGATTGTCTGACTTATCCACCCCACTCTTCGCATTCTTGTGAAAGAATTCACAAGCGCACGATGGGCCTTCGGCCCAAATGAAAGCCCAGGTCAGGTGCGGTGCGGCGAGGGGAATAGCGGAAGCGGCAGGACCTTCGGGCGTCACCTCAGGACCAACGCGGCCCCAAATGATCGATCAAAAGGCGTGCAATGGATACAAGCAATGAGGCGACTCGGAAGGTGCCGGCCATGACTGCCACCCCTGCGGAAACCACGAAGAACGGCGAAGCCTGGGACGGCTTCAAGGGCGGTCTGTGGCGCGACGCCATCGACGTCCGCGACTTCATCCAGCAGAACTACACGCCGTACGAGGGTGACGGCGCCTTCCTCGCCGGCCCCACCGAACGCACCACCGCCGTGTGGAAGGCGATCACGGACAAGTTCCCCGAGGAGCGCGAGAAGGGCGTCTATGACGTCGCGTACGACATCCCGTCGTCGATCACCGCGCACGCCCCCGGCTGGATCGACCGCGACAAGGACCTCATCGTCGGCCTCCAGACGGACGCCCCGCTCAAGCGCGCGATCATGCCGTACGGCGGCTGGCGCATGGTCGCCGGCGCCCTGGAAACCTACGGCTATCCCGTCTCCGAGGACCTGGAGAAGGTCTTCACGGAGTACCGCAAGACCCACAACGCCGGCGTCTTCGACGCCTACACCCCCGAGATCCGCGCCGCCCGCAAGGCCGGCATCGTCACCGGCCTCCCGGACGCCTACGGCCGCGGCCGCATCATCGGCGACTACCGCCGCGTCGCCCTCTACGGCGTCGACCGCCTCATCGCCTTCAAGAAGGAGGAGAAGGAGGAGCTCAACGTCCTCCCCGCCGGCCACCGTTCGCTGGAGGAGACGATTCGCCTGCGCGAGGAGCTCTCCGAGCAGATCCGCGCCCTCACCGAACTCAAGGCGATGGCCGCCTCCTACGGTCACGACATCTCCGCCCCGGCCAAGACGGGCCGCGAGGCTATCCAGTGGCTGTACTTCGCCTACCTGGCCGCCGTGAAGGAGCAGAACGGCGCCGCCATGTCACTCGGCCGCACCTCCACCTTTGTCGACATATATCTTCAGCGCGACATCGCGGCCGGCTTCCTCACCGAGGAGCAGGCCCAGGAACTGGTCGACGACTTCATCATCAAGCTCCGCATCGTCCGCTTCCTGCGCACCCCGGAGTACGACGAACTGTTCTCCGGCGACCCCACCTGGGTCACCGAGTCCATCGCCGGCATGGGCGAGGACGGCCGGCCGCTGGTCACCAAGTCCTCCTTCCGCTACCTCCAGACCCTCTACAACCTCGGCCCGGCCCCCGAGCCGAACATGACGGTCTTCTGGTCACCCCGGCTGCCGCAGGGCTTCAAGGAGTTCTGCGCCCGCGTCTCGATCGACACCTCCTCCGTGCAGTACGAGTCCGACGAACTGATGCGCCCGCGCTTCGGCGACGACACCGCCATCGCCTGCTGCGTCTCGGCGATGCCCGTCGGCAAGCAGATGCAGTTCTTCGGCGCCCGCGTGAACCTCGCCAAGACCCTCCTCTACGCGATCAACGGTGGCCGCGACGAGAAGTCCGGCGACCAGGTCGGCCCCGAGACCGGAGCCCTCACCTCCGAGGTCCTCGACTACGACGAGGTCATGGCCAAGTTCGACGAGCAGATGGAATGGCTCGCCGCGACCTACGTCCACGCCCTCAACGTCATCCACTACATGCACGACAAGTACGCGTACGAGCGCATCGAGATGGCGCTGCACGACCGCGACGTGCGCCGCACGATGGCCTGCGGCATCGCCGGCCTGTCGGTCGCCGCCGACTCCCTCTCCGCCATCAAGCACGCCAAGGTCACCGCCGTGCGCGACGAGACGGGCCTCGCCACCGACTACACCATCGACGGCGCGTACCCGGCCTACGGCAACAACGACGACCGCGTCGACGACATCGCCGTGTGGCTCGTCGAGGAGTTCATGAAGAAGGTCCGCAAGCACGAGGCCTACCGCGGCTCCGAGCACACCCAGTCCGTCCTGACCATCACCTCGAACGTCGTCTACGGCAAGAAGACCGGCAACACGCCCGACGGACGCCGCGCCGGCGAACCGTTCTCCCCGGGCGCCAACCCGATGAACGGCCGCGACACCCACGGCTACGTCACCTCGGCACTGTCGGTCGCGAAGCTCCCCTACGAGGACGCCGAGGACGGCATTTCGCTGACCAACACCGTCACCCCCGACGGCCTCGGCCGCACCCCCGAGGAGCGGATCAAGAACCTCGCGGGCGTTCTCGACGGCTACATGGCCAGCGACGGCTTCCACATGAACGTGAACGTCCTCAACCGCGACACGCTCATGGACGCCATGGAGCACCCGGAGAACTACCCGCAGCTCACCATCCGCGTCAGCGGCTACGCGGTGAACTTCGTACGCCTCACCCGGGACCAGCAGCTCGACGTGCTGAACCGCACCTTCCACGGCTCGCTCTAGCCGCGAGCCCGCCAGGCCGCGCGGCCCGGGGCCGGGCCCTCACCCGGCCCCC
>NZ_JBHWBP010000175.1:0-15044 GCF_042735575.1 Streptomyces sp. NPDC059564
AGGGCACGGCCGCCCGGTGGGAGCACCCGCCGGGCGACCCCCTCAACGTGGTCGCCGTCGACTGCCGCCGCGACCGCGCCCATCCGGCGCCCCGGCTCGGCGCGACGCCCGGCCTGCCCGACGCCGCGTACGAGCACGACGGCCAGCTCACGAAGCGGCACGTCCGCGCCGCGACCCTGTGCGCGCTGGCCCCGGCCCCCGGCGAGCTGCTCTGGGACATCGGCGGCGGCTCCGGCTCCATCGGCATCGAGTGGATGCGTACGCACCCCTCCTGCCGCGCCGTGACGGTGGAGCGCGTCCCGGCGCGGGCCGCCCGCATCACCCGCAACGCGGCCGCGCTCGGCGTCCCCGGCCTGCGCGTGGTCGTCGGCGCCGCCCCGGCGGCCCTGGACGGACTCCCCGCGCCCGACGCGGTGTTCATCGGCGGCGGCCTCACCGCGCCCGGGCTGCTGGACGCCGCCTGGTCGGCGCTGGCCCCCGGCGGCCGCCTCGTCGTCAACACCGTCACCCTGGAGTCGGAGGCGGTGCTCGCGGAACGCTACCGGCGCCTCGGCGGCGAACTGGTGAAGCTGGCCGTCTCGCACGCCACAGCGGTCGGCGGGTTCACGGGCTGGCGGCAGGCGATGCCCGTCACCCAATGGTCGGTTACCAAGGAGAAGGATCAGACATGACCGTGTACTTCATCGGAGCGGGCCCCGGCGCCGCCGACCTGATCACGGTCCGCGGTGCCCGGACCCTGGCCGCCGCCCCCGTCTGCCTGTACGCGGGCAGCCTGGTCCCCCGCGAACTCCTCGCGGAGTGCCCGCCGGACGCCCGGCTGGTCGACACCTCCGGGCTGACCCTGGACGAGATCACCGCCGAGTACGTACGGGCCCACGCGGCGGGCCGGGACGTGGCGCGGCTGCATTCGGGCGACCCCTCGGTGTTCAGCGCGGTCGCCGAGCAGATGCGCCGCCTGGACGCGGAGGGGATCCCGTACGAGGTGGTCCCGGGCGTCCCGGCCTTCGCCGCGGCGGCGGCCGCCCTCAAGCGGGAGCTGACCGTCCCCACGGTCGGCCAGACCGTGATCCTGACCCGGATCTCCCAGCAGGCGACGCCGATGCCGCCCGGCGAGGACCTGGCCACGCTGGGCCGCAGCGGGGCGCTGCTGGTGCTGCACCTGGCCACCCGGTACGTCGACCGGGTCGTGGACGAACTGCTGCCGCACTACGGCGCCGAGTGCCCGGTGGCGGTCGTCGCGATGGCCAGCCGCCCCGACGAGCTGATCCTGCGCGGCACCCTGGCCGACATCGCGCCGCAGGTGAAGGAGGCGGGGCTGGTGCGCACCGCCGTCATCATCGTGGGCCGGACCCTGGGGGCGGAGCAGTTCCGCGACAGCCACCTGTACTCCCCCGAACGCGACCGGCATGTCTGCTGACCGGGCCCGGGCGCACGTCCTGATCCTGGGCGGCACCACGGAGGCCCGCCGCCTGGCGGAGGCCCTGGAGCACGACGCCTCGTACCGGGTGACGACCTCCCTCGCGGGCCGGGTCGCGGCGCCCGTCCTGCCGCCGGGCGAGAGCCGGATCGGCGGCTTCGGCGGCGTCGTCGGGCTGGCCGGCTGGATCATCACCCACGACGTCACCCACGTCGTGGACGCCACCCACCCGTTCGCGGAGCGGATGAGCTTCCACGCCTCCGAGGCCGGGGCGCTCACGGGCGTGCCGCTGCTGGCGCTGCGGCGCCCCGGCTGGAGTCCCGGTCCGGGCGACGCCTGGACCTTCGCGGACTCCCTCGAGGGGGCCGCCGCGCTGCTGCCCGGACCGGGCGCCGGCCGGGTCTTCCTGACCACCGGCCGGATGGGCCTGCACTCCTTCGCGCACCTCGCCGACCCCTGGTTCCTGGTGCGTTCGGTGGACCCGCCGACGGGGCCGGTGCCGCCGCGGCTGGAAGTGCTGCTGGAGCGGGGCCCGTTCGCCCTGGAGGACGAGCGGGAGCTGCTCGCCCGGCACCGGATCGACGTGCTGGTCACCAAGGACAGCGGCGGCTCGGCGACGGCCCCCAAGCTCACCGCCGCCCGTGAGGCCGGGATCCCGGTCCTGGTCGTACGCCGCCCCGCGGTCCCGGCGGGGGTCGCCGAGGCCCCGTCGGTGGAGGCGGCCCTGCGCTGGCTCCACCAGGACGGCCCGACGTGAGAGCGGCCCGAAGCCCTTTCCCGCGCAGGCCGTTCGGCCCGGGCCGAAGGTCCTGAACCGCGCAGTCCCACCGGTCGGCCGACCCGCGGGCCGCACCCTCTAGGCTGAGGGAATGCGGATACGTCACTCCCTGGCCCTGGTCCTCGCCGTCACGGCGCTCGTCACCGGATGCGGCCAGAAAGAAACCCCCAGAGGGTGGGAGCCCGACGACGCACTCCAGCGGGCCGACGAGAGCCTGGGCAAGGACACCGGGACGGGCCGGGTGACGATGCGCGGCACCGGTTTCCTGGCCGCCGGACTGGAGAAGAGCCTGGAGACCGGCGGGGAACGCCCGTACCGCTTCGACATCGCCTGCGACAGCGAGGAGAGCGCCCGCGTCACCCTCGTCCTGTCGCGGGAGGGCGCTCCCAGCGACCGCACGTTCGACGTGGCGTGTACCACCGGGGAGGTCACCCGGGTCAACCTCCCGGCGGGAGCGCCGGTGACCGCGCACGTCGAGGGCACCCCGCAGGACGACTCGCCCCCGGCCGGAGTCCTGTCCTGGCAGCTGCTCACCCTGGAGCCCGAGGCGGTACGCGGCTGCGCGGACGCCCTGACGGGCTGCGCGGGCTGAACTCCCCGGCCGGGGAGTCCAGCCCGCCACGGTCACCCGTAGCGGCGCGGGGTCCACGTCACCCGCGAGCCGTCGGGCCGCTCGGTGACGCGGGTCTGCGAGGAGCCGATCAGCAGGATCGTGCGCATGTCGACCTCGGCCGGCTCCAGCGCCTCCAGGGTGAGGATGCGCACCGACTGCTCCGGGCCGCCCACGTCCCGGGCGACGACCACGGGGGTCAGCGGGGAACGCAGCTCCAGCAGCAGCTCCTTGGCCTGCGCCACCTGCCAGGTCCGGCTGCGCGAGCCCGGGTTGTACAGGGCGAGCACCAGGTCGGCGGCGGCCGCGGCGCGCAGCCGCTCGGCGATGACCTCCCACGGCTTGAGCCGGTCGGAGAGCGAGATGGTGGCGTAGTCGTGGCCGAGCGGGGCCCCGGCCGCGGCGGCCGCCGCGTTGGCCGCCGTCACCCCCGGCAGGACCCGTACCGGCACGTCCTCGTACTCGGGCTGGCCCGCCACTTCCAGGACGGCGGTGGCCATGGCGAAGACCCCGGGGTCGCCGCCGGAGACCACGGCCACCCGCTGCCCGCGCCGGGCGAGGTCGAGGGCGAACTCGGCCCGCTCGGACTCCACCTTGTTGTCGGAGCCGTGCCGCACCTGGCCCGGCTTGACCGGCACCCGGTCCAGGTAGGTCGTGTACCCGACCAGGACCTCGGCGTCGGCCAGCGCCCGCCGGGTCTCGGCGGTCAGCCACAGCGGCCCGGCGGGCCCGGTGCCGACGACCGCGACCTCCCCGGGGCCGGAGGGCACGCTGCCGGGGTTGCCGATCCGGCTGGGCACGACGGCGACGGCGAAGTACGGGACGCTCTCGGGGTCGGTGTCCGCGAGGACTCCGGTGCGCTCCCCCTCCATCGTCGCGCGCTCGACGTACCGGGCCTCGGCGAGCCGGCCGCTGCCCTCCATCGCCCGCCGGACGGCGGGGAAGGTCCGGCCGAGCTTCATCACGACCGCCGAGTCGGTGGCGGCGAGGCGCGCGGTGAGCTCCTCCTCGGGCAGGGTGCCGGGCAGGATCGTCAGCACCTCCTCGCCCTCGACGAGCGGGGTGCCGAGCCGGGCGGCGGCGGCGCTCACGGAGGTGACGCCGGGGATCACCTCGTTCTCGTAGCGGTCCGCGAGACGCTTGTGCATGTGCATGTACGAGCTGTAGAAGAGCGGGTCGCCCTCCGCGAGCACAGCCACGGTGCGGCCGGCGTCCAGATGGGCGGCGAGGCGGGCCGCGGCGGCCTCGTAGAACTCCTCCATCGCCCCCTGGTATCCCCCGGGGTGATCGGTGGTCTCGGTGGTGACGGGGTAGACCAGCGGCTCCTCGACATGATCGGAGCGCAGGTGCTTGGCGGCGATCGAGCGGGCGATGGACCGGCCGTGCCGGGCACTGTGGTAGGCGACGACATCGGCCGCCGCGATGACCTCCACGGCCCGCAGGGTCATCAGGGAGGGATCGCCGGGCCCGAGCCCGACCCCGTACAGCTTGCCCTTGACGGTGCTCATTCTTCCTCGCTCGCGATCGCGTTGACGGCGGCGGCCGCGATGGCGCTGCCCCCGCGCCGGCCCCGCACGATCAGGTGGTCCAGGCCCGAGGGGTGGGCGGCGAGGGCGTCCTTGGACTCGGCGGCACCGATGAAGCCCACGGGCACGCCGATGACGGCGGCGGGGCGCGGAGCGCCCTCCTCGATCATCTCCAGCAGCCGGAACAGCGCGGTCGGCGCATTGCCGACGGCGATGACGGAGCCCTCCAACAGCCCTCGGTCACGCCACACTTCGAGCGCGGCGGCGCTGCGCGTGGTGCCCATCTTCGCGGCGAGCTCCGGCACGGCCGGGTCGGAAAGAGTACAAACAACATCGTTCCCGGCGGGGAGCCGCTTGCGGGTGACCCCACTGGCGACCATCTGCACGTCGCACAGGATCGGCGCACCCGCCCGCAAGGCGGCGCGCGCCCGCAGCACGACATCGGAGGTGTATCCAAGATCCCGGGGCAGATCGGTCATCCCACAGGCGTGAATCATCCGCACCGCGACCTGGGCGACGGAGGCGGGCAGCCCGGAGAGGTCCGCCTCGGCGCGGATCGTGGCAAAGGACTGGCGGTAGATCGCGGCGCCGTCCTTCTCGTACTCGAACACGGTGTACTCGCTCATTTCTTCACTGCGACGGGGATGGGGTGGTGCTGCGCGCGGCCGTGAGGGCCGCCGCCAGGTCTGATTGCGCGGCCAGTGCGGTGGGCCGCCCGGGCGCGGAGATCTCGTACCCGTCCGGAGTGGCGACCAGGTCCACCCAGGCGGTACCCCGAGGATGCCCGCACCGCCGCTCGCACCCGGACCAGTGCACGGGCAACGGCCCGGGCGCCCGCGTGACGAGGCCGCTCGCGTCGGCTCGCACATCGGCCAGCGCCTTGCCGCAACCGGGCCGCCCGGTACAGGCGGTGACGGCCCGCCAGGGATCATCGGGAGAGACGACGAGCCCGGCACCGGCAAGCTCACCAAGCGCACGCCGGGCCGTACGCTCCGTCATCCCGGGAACGACGACCCCCCGCCAGGGAGTCAGCCGCATCCGCCCGCTGAGCCCGGCCAGCAGCCGCCACTGCCCACTGCTCAGCCGCCCGAGGGGGGCGACGACGGACAGCGCGGCACTCTCCCCGCGCCCCCACACGAGCCCGGGCTCGGGCCCTTCGCCGACGGCGGGCACCGACACGCGCTCCACCCGCCCCGAAATCCCGGCGCCGGCCAGCCGATCCCTCAACACCCGCACACTCAGGGCATGTTCGGGGGGCAGCTCACCCACGCGCCAGGCCCGGGTACCGGCCGCCCGGGCGGCGTCGAGGAAGTACCCGGCGGCAACCAACGCGGCGCGGGGAGCATCGACACCCGCGACGCGAACACCCTCCACGGCACCGGCGGTCCACAACAAGGCCCCCTCGCCACCCGCGAGCAAGGTGACGTCACCGTCGAGGCCGGCCACATCCCCACGGCCATCGTCGAGGGCGAAGAGAAAACGACCTGAAAGCCCGGCCGCGTCCGGTTCGGCACACAACAGCCGATCCAACTCGACCACCCACGCCGAGACATCCACCCGACCCGCTCGGTCCAGACCCGCCATCGGGGACGCGACGACATTGCGGATGCGCTCGTGGGAGGGCGCGGGAAGCAGCCCGGCGCGGCCCAGCAGCTCCGCGAGCTCTCCGCCACAGCTTTCGCCGAGACCGCGCAGCTGCGCGTTGCCGCGCGAGGTGAGGTCGAGGTGCCCGTCGCCGAGCCGGTCCGCGGCGTCGGCCAGCACGAGAGCGGCCGCGCCGTCGAGGAGCCCGCCGGGGATCCGGACCCGCGCCAGGAACCCGTCGTCCGCCGCGTGCAGGCGCAGCGCGCCGGGGCAGGCGTCGCCGCGTACCCGTATGACGGGTTCGTCCCGCGATGCGGCGGAAGGGGGCTGGGGCATGGCCGCGAGCATACCCACGATTCCCCGCCCCCGACCTGTGTCCGACGCCACCCTCCCCTCCCCCGCTCCCGCGCCGGGGGCGGTGCCGGGGTGGGGTGTCGGCCGGGGCTGAAACGTGATGTGTTGGCGCGCGGCGCCGCTCCGCAGGACCGGCTCGGACAGGGCGCCGTACATCATGCCCGCCCCGGACGGCACCCCACCCCGGCACCGGGGGCCACCTCCAGCCCCGCCGGCGATTGAGGCGCCCCGGGGCGGAGCCCCGGGCAACGGCGCCGCGCGGGACCACCCAGCCACCCCACCCCACCCGCGCAGCGAACCGCAGCGAACCCGCAGCGAACCCACCCTCCCTCCCGGCCAGGGACAACGCCTAAGATGACCTCCCGACAGGCCACTCGGCCCGTCATCGCCGAGGACGGCGACATGGGAGGAAGCCCGGTGCGATTCCGGCGCGGTCCCGCCACTGTGAACCCCGCGGAGCAACCCGCCGGGGTGAGTCAGGAACTCCCGCCGTCCTCACTGCCCGGGGCGCGGAAACCCCGAGGAAGGCCTGCCGCCGCATGATCCTGCTGCTGTCGACGTCCGACACCGATCTGCTCAGCGCTCGCGCCGCGAACACGGCGGACGGCCCCGTCCCGTACCGGTTCGCGAACCCCTCCCGCCTTCCCCTCGACGACCTCCCCGGCCTCCTCGACGGAGTCGGCCTCGTCGTCGTACGCCTCCTCGGCGGCCTCCGCGCCTGGCAGGACGGCCTCGACCTGCTGCTGGCCCCCGGCCAGACCCGCCCGGTCGTGGTCCTGACCGGCGAACAGGCCCCCGACGCGCAGCTGATGGAGGCCTCCACGGTCCCCATCGGCATCGCCGCCGAGGCGCACGGCTACCTCGCGCACGGCGGCCCCGCCAACCTCGGTCAGCTGGCCCGCTTCCTGTCGGACACGGTCCTCCTCACCGGCCACGGCTTCGAGCCCCCGGCGGCCTCCCCCACCTGGGGCCACCTGGACCGCACTCCGGGCCGCGACAACGGCGGCCCCCGCGTCGCCGTGCTGTACTACCGCGCCCACCAGATGAGCGGCAACACCGCCTTCGTGCACGCCCTGTGCGAGGCCATCGAGGCCAAGGACGCCCAGCCCGTCCCCCTCTACGTCTCCTCCCTGCGCACCCCGGAGCCGGCCCTGCTCGCCGAGCTGGAGGGCGTCGACGCGATCGTCACCACCGTCCTCGCCGCCGGCGGCACCCGCCCCGCCACCGCCTCGGCCGGCGGTGACGACGAGTCCTGGGACGCGGGCGCCCTCGCCGCGCTCGGCGTGCCGATCCTCCAGGCGCTGTGCCTGACCGGTTCCCGCAGCACCTGGGAGGAGAACGACGAGGGCCTTTCCCCCCTCGACGCCGCCACCCAGGTCGCGGTCCCGGAGTTCGACGGCCGCCTGATCACCGTGCCGTTCTCCTTCAAGGAGATCGACGAGGACGGCCTGCCCGCCTACGTCGCCGACCCCGAGCGGGCCGCCCGCGTCGCCGGCATCGCCGTGCGCCACGCCCGGCTGCGCCACATCGAGCGCCGCGACAAGAAGATCGCCCTCGTCCTGTCCGCGTACCCCACCAAGCACTCCCGCATCGGCAACGCGGTCGGCCTCGACACCCCGGCCAGCGCCGTGGAACTGCTGCGCACGCTCATCGCGGGCGGCTACGACTTCGGTCCCGTCGAGGACATCCCCGGCCTGGTCTCCGGCGACGGCGACGAGCTGATCCGCGCCCTGATCGAGGCCGGCGGCCACGACCAGGACTGGCTGACCGAGGAGCAGCTGGCCCGCAACCCGGTCCGCATCCCGGCGGCCGACTACCGCCGCTGGTTCGCGCAGCTGCCCGCCGAACTGCGCGACAGCGTCACCGAGCACTGGGGCGAGGCCCCGGGCAACATGTTCGTGGACCGCTCCGCCAACCCCGAGGGCGACATCGTCCTGGCGGCCCTGCGCCGCGGGAACCTCCTCGTCCTCATCCAGCCCCCGCGCGGCTTCGGTGAGAACCCGATCGCGATCTACCACGACCCGGACCTGCCGCCCTCGCACCACTACCTGGCCGCGTACCGCTGGATCCAGGCGCGCGCGGAGGACGGCGGCTTCGGCGCCGACGCGATGATCCACCTGGGCAAGCACGGCAACCTCGAATGGCTGCCGGGCAAGAACGCGGGCCTGTCCGCCTCCTGCGCCCCGGACGCCGCGCTCGGCGACCTCCCCCTCATCTACCCGTTCCTGGTCAACGACCCGGGCGAGGGCACCCAGGCCAAGCGCCGGGTGCACGCCACCCTGGTCGACCACCTGGTGCCGCCGATGGCCCGCGCGGAGTCGTACGGCGACATCGCGCGCCTGGAGCAGCACCTGGACGAGTACGCGCAGATCTCCGCGATGGACCCGTCCAAACTGCCCGCCATCCGCGCCCAGATCTGGACCTTGATCCAGGCGGCGAAGCTCGACCACGACCTGGGTCTCGAAGAGCGCCCGGACGACGACGGCTTCGACGACTTCCTCCTCCACGTCGACGGCTGGCTGTGCGAGGTCAAGGACGCGCAGATCCGCGACGGCCTGCACGTCCTCGGCGGCGCGCCCACCGGCGCGGCCCGCGTCAACCTGGTCCTCGCGATCCTGCGCGCCCGCCAGATCTGGGGCGGTACGACGGCCCTGCCCGGCCTGCGCGAGGCCCTCGGGCTGGACGAGTCCGCGGCGACGCGCACCTCGGCGGACGCCGTCGAGGAGACGGCCCGCGCCCTGGTCCAGGCGATGGAGGACGCCGCCTGGTCCGCGGACGCGGTCGCCGCCGTGGCGGAGGGCCACCCCGCCGCGGTGGCGGACGTCCTGGCCTTCGCGGCCCGCGAGGTCGTCCCGCGCCTGGCGGGCACCACGGACGAGATCACCCACGTGGTCAGCGCCCTGGACGGCTCGTTCGTCCCGGCCGGCCCCTCCGGCTCCCCCCTCCGCGGCCTGGTCAACGTCCTCCCCACCGGCCGGAACTTCTACTCGGTCGACCCGAAGGCCGTCCCCTCCCGCCTGGCGTGGGAGACGGGCCAGGCCCTGGCCGACTCCCTCCTGACCCGCTACCGCACCGACAACGACGGCGCATGGCCGGCCTCCGTGGGCCTGTCGCTGTGGGGCACGAGCGCGATGCGCACCTCCGGCGACGACGTGGCGGAGGCCCTGGCGCTGCTGGGCGTCCGCCCGGTCTGGGACGAGGCCTCGCGCCGCGTCACGGGCATCGAGGCGGTCCCGCTGTCCGAACTGGGCCGCCCCCGCATCGACGTGACGCTCCGCATCTCGGGCTTCTTCCGGGACGCGTTCCCGCACGTCATCGGCCTCCTGGACGACGCGGTCCGTCTCGCGGCTTCGCTGGACGAGCCGGCCGACCAGAACTTCGTCCGGGCCCACGCCCAGGCGGACCTGGCCGAGCACGGTGACGAGCGCCGCGCGACGACCCGTATCTTCGGCTCGCGCCCGGGTACCTACGGGGCGGGCATCCTCCAGCTGATCGACTCGCGCGACTGGCGCACGGACGCCGACCTCGCGGAGGTCTACACGGTGTGGGGCGGGTACGCCTACGGCCGCGGCCTCGAAGGACGCCCGGCCCGCACCGAGATGGAGTCGGCGTACAAGCGGATCACGGTCGCCGCGAAGAACACCGACACGCGCGAGCACGACATCGCGGACTCGGACGACTACTTCCAGTACCACGGCGGCATGGTGGCCACGGTCCGCGCCCTGCGCGGCACGGCCCCCGAGGCGTACATCGGCGACTCGACGCGCCCCGAGACGGTCAAGACCCGCACGCTGGTCGAGGAGACCAGCCGCGTCTTCCGCGCGCGTGTCGTGAACCCCAAGTGGATCGAGGCGATGCGCCGCCACGGCTACAAGGGCGCCTTCGAGCTCGCCGCGACGGTCGACTACCTCTTCGGCTACGACGCCACGACGGGCGTGGTCGCGGACTGGATGTACGACAAGCTGACGGAAACCTACGTCCTGGACCCCACGAACCGCGCCTTCCTGGAGGAGGCCAACCCCTGGGCCCTCCACGGCATCGCGGAACGCCTCCTGGAAGCCGAATCCCGCGGCATGTGGGAAAAGCCGGACCCCCAGATCCTCGAATCCCTCCGCCAGGTCTACCTGGACACGGAGGGCAACCTCGAAGGCGAGTCGGAGTAACAACACCCGCCCCCTCCCGACCTGATGCCCCCTCCCCTCCCCAGGGGCGGGGGCATCCGCCGTCCCCGCGAAGTTCACGATCAAGGCCCGCCCGGCCTCTTACTCGGTGAGGGCCCGTTCCGGGCCGCCACTTCCAGGGGAAGGGGACCCCGATGGACACCGCGACCACGGCCATCACCATCGGATCGATCGCCATCGCCACAGCGCGCACCCTGCTGGCGCTGTGGCTGCGGCTGCGCTGGCGCGCACGTCACGAACACGCCCGGCACCGTTACCTCCTCGGGGTGACAGAGGCCCTGGACACCGGCGCCGGGCTGGAACTCGACGACCAGCGCGGCCACGGCCACCGCCTCCGCGTGAAGATCACCCCCGCCCCGGCGCGCACGGAGGACCGGGCGGCGTGAACGACCACGACCCCCTGGACCGTACGGACCTGCCTGCGACGGCCCTGCCGGCCGACGCGCCCGGCGCCCGGGAAGAGCGCCGCCTCCTGCGCCAGGTGACGGACGCGGAGTTCTCCGCCTTCTACCGCACCACCATCCGCCCCCTGGTGGCGTTCCTGATCAACCAGGGCGCCGGTGTGCACACCGCCTCCGACATAGCCCAGGAGACGATGACCACCGCCTACCGGCGCTGGAGCGACCTGCGCGCCCCCAAGGCCTGGGCCTACAAGGTCGCCTCGCGCGCGCTCGTCCGCCGGGTCGCCGGTGTGGAGGAGGACCCCGTGGAGGAGGTTCCTGAGCCGACGTCGCTGCTGGCCCGTCCGGACGCCATCGCGGAGTGGGAGGCCCGGCACCGGGTGCTCCCTCTGTTGCGCAGCCTGCCGCCCAGGCAACGCCAGGTGCTGGCCTGGACGCTGGCCGGTTTCACGCCGGGCGACATCGCGGACCAACTGGGCCTGCCGGCCGAGACCGTACGCGCCAACCTGCGCAAGGCGCGCCTGGCCGCGGCCGCCTACCTGGAGACGCGGGAGGAGGAGCTGTGACCCGCCGCCACGGGACCGGGCACCCCGGCGACGAGGCCGTGGACCGGTGGTTCGGTGACCACGGGCGTGCTCTGGCCGCTGCGCTGGGCGAAGCCCTGGACGTCGAGGCCGGGCTGCGCGAGGTCCTCGTCCAGTCCCGTCACGGCGACGCCGAGGAAGCTCTGGAGGCCGTCCTGGACACCGAGGCCGGGCTCACCGCCATCCTGCCCGCCGCCCCCTCGGCCGACCGGCCCCCGGCCTCGCGCATGCGGACCCCGGCAGAGGAGTTCTTCCACTCGGTCAGCCCGGTCGACCGCCTCGCCCTGCGCTCCAACCCCGAGATCACGGCGGCTGGCCGCGCCCTCGACAAGGCCGTTGACCTCCCCCGGCACCTCAACGACCGCCGCCTGATTCTCGAACGAGCCATCGACCTCGCCCAGGACCTCGTCCTCGACCTCTCCCGGGCCCGCGACCTCGACTTCGACTTCGTCCTCACCATCGACCCGGAGCTGGACCGCGAACTCTTCCATGCCCTGGAGACCGCCAGGTCCATCGGCGAACTCGGTTTCCTCGCGAACCGGGACCGGGAGGGCCGGGAGGACCGGGACCTCGTACGCGAGCTCATCGTCGCCCACGACCTCAACCTCGCCCGCGCGCGCGGTCTCGACACCGCCCGCGCCCGCGCGCAGGACCTCAACCAGGTGCTCGACCTCACCCGCACGCTCGCCCTCCGCCTGATCGCCGCCCTCTCCGACGACGAAGAGGCTGCCGCCGCGCTCGCCTCCCACCTGGCGTCAGTCCTCGTCGCCATCCGCGCCGAGCAGGTCGGCCGGGCCATAGCCCTGGTCCTGCGCCGGGAGCCGCCCCCGCTCGACAAGGACGCGGCGCTCACGTTCCTCAACGACTTCACCACCGCCGACCTGCGCGCCGCCGAGCTGAAGGGCGTCGACCTGGGCGGCGTGTACTGGTCCGAGTACGGGACGCGGTGGCCGGCCGCCCTGGACCTGGACGACCTCAAGCGGCGTTCGGTGGAGACTCCGGCGGGCAGTGCCATCTGGGTCGTCCGCGGGGGCACCGCCCAATTCCGCGAGTTCGCGATGCTGTGACGGCGGCGAGGGGGCTCCCGCCGAAGCCCGCAGCCCCCTCCCTATCCCCCGGGGCCCCCGGGCGCCCGCGGAACCGCCCCCGTGTCACCTGATGAAGTGAACTCCCCCTTATCCCACCGGTCCCACGGGTAGGGCACTGCTGATCTCGTGCGGGAGGCCGGGCCCACCGGCCCCCCGCACCTTGACGAAAGGCCGGCCCTGCCGTGACGCAGCCGTTTCAACTGCCGGATTTCTACGTGCCTTATCCGGCGCGACTGAACCCCCACCTGGAGGACGCGAGGGTCCACACCAAGCAGTGGGCGCGCGAGCTCGGGATGCTGGAGGGTTCCGGCGTCTGGGAGGAGAAGGACCTCGACTCGCACGACTACGCCCTGCTCTGCGCGTACACGCACCCCGACTGCGACAGCGAGGCCCTGTCCCTGGTCACCGACTGGTACGTGTGGGTCTTCTTCTTCGACGACCACTTCCTGGAGATGTACAAGCGCTCCCAGGACCGTGACGGCGCCAAGGAGTACCTCGACAAGCTGGCCGCCTTCATGCCGATGGACCTCGCCGACGGGTTCCCCGAGGCCACCAACCCCGTCGAGGCGGGGCTGGCCGACCTGTGGGCGCGGACCGTGCCGGCCATGTCGATGGACTGGCGGGAACGGTTCTCCCTGTCGACGGAGAACCTGCTCAACGAGTCGATGTGGGAGCTCGCCAACATCAACATCGGGCGGGTGGCGAACCCCCTCGAGTACATCGAGATGCGCCGCAAGGTCGGCGGCGCCCCCTGGTCCGCCGGACTGATCGAGTACGTCTCCGCCGAGGTCCCGGCGCGCGTGGCGCACTCGCGGCCGCTGGGCGTCCTGCGCGACGCCTTCTCCGACGCCGTGCACATCAGGAACGACATCTTCTCCTACGAGCGCGAGGTCGCCGACGAGGGCGAACTCTCCAACGCCATCCTGGTCCTGGAGACCTTCCTCGGCTGCACCACCCAGGAGGCCGCCGACGCCTCCAACGACCTGCTCACCTCCCGCCTCCAGCAGTTCGAGCAGACGGCGCTCGCCGAACTCCCCCAGCTCTTCGCCGACCACGCCATGAACCCGGCGGAGATCGCGGCCGTCCTCGCGTACGCCAAGGGCCTGCAGGACTGGCAGTCCGGCGGCCACGCATGGCACATGGTCTCCAGCCGCTACATGAACAAGGGGGCCAAGGCCACCGCCCCGCTCACGCTGCCCTTCCTCCCCAGCGGCCTCGGCACCACCGCACTCGACCTGGGCTCCCTGTTCACCCGGCGGTCGATGGACTTGCGCCGCCGCTCCTTCACCCACGTCCCCTTCGAACGCACGGGCCCGTCCGTCATCCCCGACATCTACATGCCGTTCGAGCTCGCCCTCAGCCCGCACGTCGGCCACGCCCGCGAGGGATCCGTCGACTGGTCGCGCCGCATGGGCCTGATCGACCCGCAGCCCGGCGATCCCGGCTCGGCGATCTGGAACGAGGAGAAGCTGCGCGGCTACGACTTCGCGCTCTGCTCGGCCGGCATCGACCCCGACGCCACCCCCGAGGCGCTGCTGCTGAACGCGTGCTGGCTGACCTGGGGGACGTACGGGGACGACTACTACCCGGTGGTGTTCGCCCAGGCCAAGAACCTCCCGGCGGCCAAGGCGACCACCGCCCGGCTCGTCTCGATGATCCCGGTCGACCACGCCGAACAGCCCGTGCCGCTCACGGCGATGGAACGTTCACTCGCCGACCTGTGGGTGCGCACCAGCAAGGACATGACCCCGGAGGTCCGCGCCGAGTTCCGGACCACGCTGGTGAGCATGCTGGAGAGCTGGGTGTGGGAGATGGAGAACCAGATCCAGAACCGCATCCCGGACCCGGTGGACTACGCCGAGATGCGCCGCCACACCTTCGGGTCGCACCTGACGATGTACCTGTGCCGGCTCGGCCAGGCGGGCCGGGGCATCCCCGAGGAGATCTACCGCTCGGGGACCATCCGGTCCCTGGAGAACGCGGCGGCCGACACCGCCTGCATGATCAACGACGTCTTCTCGTACCAGAAGGAGGTGGAGGTCGAGGGCGAGGTGCACAACTACGTGCTCGTCACCCGGAACTTCTTCGACATCGGCTACGCGGAGGCCCTGCACATCTGCCACGACCTGATGACCCAGCGCACCGAGGAGTTCGAGCACATCGTCGCGAACCAGCTGCCGCTGCTGTACGACGACTGGAAGCTGGACGCGGAGGCCCGCGCCGGGCTCGACGCGTACGTCGGGGAGCTGAAGGACTGGCTGTCCGGGATCCTCAACTGGCACCAGAAGTGCCGCCGTTACCGCGAGGAGGACCTGCACCGGCTGGGCGACGGGCTGTCCACCGGCGTGTGGAGCTCCGGCTTCGGCATGTCGGCGGCCCGCATCGGCCTGCCCGCCTGACCGCCTGACCCCTGCGGCGCGGCCCGGCCGGGCCGCGCCCCCGGTCCCAGTCCCGGTCCCGGTCCCCGGCCGAAAAGGACCGGGGACCGAGTCGGTCACTGGGCGGCCGGCCCGCTCCAGCC
>NZ_JBHWBP010000176.1:0-14972 GCF_042735575.1 Streptomyces sp. NPDC059564
TTAATTGCCCTCCGGGCAATCCAGCCGCCGCCCGGCACCATCCAGCCCCGCCCGGGGGCACCTCCCAGCGGTAGCTGGGGGAGTTTGAGGCGCGGGGTCTGGGGCGGAGCCCCAGGGGCTACTGTGCGGGCGCGGTCAGGGTGGGGTGCCAGCGGCGGGCCACCGCCGGGTGGGCTCGGACCCAGCCCTTGAGCTCGTTGCGCCCGTACTCCGCGTGCAGCGGGTTCGACGTGTCCTGCGCGAGCCCCGGCGCCGACCGCAGGTAGTCCCCGGGGACGGTCTCCACCACCGCGTCCAGCCGCGGGTTGTAGAAGAACGGCACCGAGAACCGCTCCACCGCCCCCGGCGGGCTGACCACCCGGTGGTCCGTGGCCCGCAGGTACCCCTCGGTCGCGATCTCCAGCAGCTCGCCCAGATTGACCACGAACGCCCCCGGAAGTGGCGCGATGTCGACGTAGCCGCCGTCCCGGACCACCTGCAGCCCGCCCACCGAGTCCTGCAGCAGCAGCGTGAGGAAGCCGTAGTCCTTGTGCGCGCCCACCCCCTGGTCGGCGCCCGACGGCGCGGATCCCGGGTAGCGGATCAGCTTCGTGTGCAGGTGCGGCCGGTCCGCGAAGGCCGCGTCGAAGAAGTCCGAGGGGGCGCCGATCGAGGCGAGCAGCTCCTGGAGCAGCCGGTGCGCCACCGCCGCCAGCCGCGTCTGCCAGTCGAGGACCACCTCCCGCAGCTCCGGCAGGGCCGCCGGCCACTGGTTGGGTCCCTCCAGCCACAGGTACGCCGGGTCGTCCGGGCCCAGCACCGGCGCCGCCCGCTCCGCGCCGACGTCCAGCTGGTCACGCCAGTCGGAGGCGCCGCCCGTCAGCTCGTGCCCGATACGGGTGTAGCCCCGGAAGTGCGGGGAGTTCAGGTTGCTCACGGCCAGCCGGTCGGCCTCCGGGAGCGCGAAGAAAGCCCTGGTCAGCTCCAGGATCCGGGCGGTCTCCGACTCGGTTATCCCGTGCCCCGTCAGGTACAGGAAACCGGTGTCCCGCGCGGCCGCGTGCAGCTGCTTGAGGAAGTCGGAGCGCTCGGCGGGGTCGTCGGCCCGGGAGAGGTCGATGACGGCGAGCGAGGGAGGAGCGGAGACAGAAGGAGAGGAGGAAGCGTGCGCGGACGGCATGACGGCTCCGTTTCGGGATGTCACGGGGTCCTGTGCCCCAGAGATGGCGGGGCGAGCGGATGGAGCGGGCCGCCGGCAGGGATGGCGCCGGGGCGGCGTGGCCGCGTACAGGACCGAAGTCGGATCGGGGTGGATCAGGCTCGTGCGAGGTCCGGCGGCAGACAGCTCGTGGTGGTGACACGCATGTGGTCCACATGGCGGCGCTTCACGAGATGAACGGTCATACGGTGAGCGTACGCCCGTACCCACCCTTCCCCGTACGGGTTCATCGGGCCTGGCCGGAGAGTGCCCTCCGAGGACCGGCTACGCTGGACCCGTGGCAGTCGTCGATGTTTCCGAAGAGCTGAAGTCCCTCTCCTCGACCATGGGGTCGATCGAGGCCGTCCTGGACCTCGACAAGCTGAGGGCAGATATCGCCGTGCTCGAGGAGCAGGCCGCCGCGCCGTCCCTGTGGGACGACCCGGACGCCGCCCAGAAGATCACGAGCAAGCTTTCGCACCTCCAGGCCGAGGTCCGCAAGACCGAGACCCTGCGCGGCCGCATCGACGACCTCGCGGTGCTGTTCGAGCTCGCCCAGGAGATGGACGACGCGGACACCCTCGCCGAGGCCGAGTCCGAGCTGGTCTCCGTCCGCAAGGCGCTGGACGAGATGGAGGTCCGGACCCTGCTCTCCGGCGAGTACGCCGAGCGCGAGGCCCTGGTCAACATCCGCGCCGAGGCCGGCGGCGTCGACGCCTCCGACTTCGCCGAGCGCCTCCAGCGCATGTACCTGCGCTGGGCCGAGCGCCACGGCTACTCGACCGAGATCTACGAGACCTCGTACGCGGAAGAGGCCGGCATCAAGTCGACCACCTTCGTCGTCAAGGCCCCGTACGCCTACGGCACCCTCTCCGTCGAGCAGGGCACGCACCGCCTCGTGCGCATCTCCCCCTTCGACAACCAGGGCCGCCGCCAGACCTCCTTCGCGGGCGTCGAGGTCCTCCCGGTCGTCGAGACCAGCGACCACGTCGAGATCGACGAGGCCGAGCTGCGCGTCGACGTGTACCGCGCCTCCGGCCCCGGCGGGCAGGGCGTCAACACCACCGACTCGGCGGTGCGCATCACGCACCTGCCGACCGGCATCGTGGTCTCCTGCCAGAACGAGCGCTCGCAGATCCAGAACAAGGCCAGCGCCATGAACGTCCTCCAGGCCAAGCTGCTCGAGCGGCGCCGCCAGGAGGAGAAGGACAAGATGGACGCCCTCAAGGACGGCGGAAGCTCCTGGGGCAACCAGATGCGCTCCTACGTCCTGCACCCGTACCAGATGGTCAAGGACCTGCGGACGGAGTTCGAGGTCGGCAACCCGCAGGCCGTGCTCGACGGCGAGATCGACGGCTTCCTGGAGGCCGGGATCCGCTGGCGCAAGCAGCAGGAGCAGAGCGCGTAAGCAGCAGCGACGAAGGGCCCGGACACCTGAGCGTGTCCGGGCCCTTCGTCATTACGTGTGATCACGCGTGATCGGGGCGCGGTGCGGCCTACGCGGTCCGGGCCACCAGTGCCAGCGCGCCCACCAGCACCACCAGAAGCGCGATGAGCGTCACCGGATTCAGCCCGGCGAAGGGGCTGCCCTCCTGCTGGAGGCGCTCCCGGTTCGCCCGGCACACCGGGCAGCGGCCCTGGCTGACGGGTGCGGCGCAGTTCGCGCACACGAGCCGGTCATATGTCATGCGCTCCTCCTCTCGTCCCCTCGTTTAACGGCACGGGGACCGAGTCCGTTCCCCCTACCACTGTGCCAGCTCCGCCGACATTCGGCGCGGCCCGTCCGGGCAATCACGAAACGCCCCCGCCGGCACCCGGGATAAATCGGGCAACTGTGGATGCCGGGTCCACACCCCGCGCCCGTTCGCGTATGGTCACGCTCACCTACTCCCGGCGACCGTGGTGCACCCGTGATCCGATTCGACAACGTCTCCAAGTCCTACCCGAAGCAGAACCGTCCCGCACTCAGAGATGTCTCCCTGGACATCGCCAAGGGCGAGTTCGTCTTCCTGGTCGGCTCCTCCGGCTCCGGCAAGTCCACGTTCCTGCGGCTGGTCCTGCGCGAGGAACGGGCGAGCCACGGTCAGGTGCACGTACTGGGCAAGGACCTCGCGAAGCTCTCCAACTGGAAGGTCCCGCACATGCGGCGCCAGCTGGGGACCGTCTTCCAGGACTTCCGGCTCCTGCCCAACAAGACGGTGGCCGAGAACGTCGCCTTCGCGCAGGAGGTGATCGGCAAACCGCGCGGTGAGATCCGCAAGGCCGTTCCGCAGGTGCTGGAGCTGGTCGGCCTCGGCGGCAAGGAGGGCCGGATGCCGGGCGAGCTGTCCGGCGGCGAGCAGCAGCGCGTGGCCATCGCCCGCGCCTTCGTCAACCGCCCCGCCCTGCTGATCGCGGACGAGCCGACCGGCAACCTCGACCCGCAGACCTCCGTCGGGATCATGAAGCTGCTGGACCGGATCAACCGGACCGGCACCACCGTGATCATGGCGACGCACGACCAGCAGATCGTCGACCAGATGCGCAAGCGCGTCATCGAACTCGAACAGGGCCGACTCGTGCGCGACCAGTCGCGCGGCGTCTACGGCTACCAGCACTGAAAGGTCCCCAGACGCCATGCGCGCCCAGTTCGTCATGTCCGAGATCGGCGTCGGTCTCCGCCGCAATCTCACCATGACCTTCGCGGTCATCATCTCGGTGGCCCTCTCGCTGGCCCTCTTCGGGGGCTCCCTCCTCATGCGCGACCAGGTCAGCGCGATGAAGGGCTTCTGGTACGACAAGGTCAACGTCACCGTCTACCTCTGCACCAAGAACGACGCCCTCGACGCGGCCGCCGCCCCCGCCGCCGCCGGTTCGGCGCCCGCCGCGGGCAACGGGAAGCCCTGCTCGAAGGGGGCCGTGACTCCCGAGCAGAAGCAGGGCATCGAGGCCGAGCTCAAGAAGATGGCGCTCGTCCAGAACGTCATGTACGAGTCCTCGGACGAGGCCTACAAGCACTACAAGGAGCGCTTCGGCCACACGGCACTGGCCTCCGTCGTCACCCCGGACCAGATGCCGGACTCCTTCCGGGTCAAGCTGAAGAACCCGGAGAAGTACGCGGTCATCACCTCCGCCTTCGCCGGCCGCGACGGCGTCCAGTCGGTGGCCGACCAGAGCAGCGAGCTCGACAACCTCTTCGCGCTGCTGGGCACCCTCAACTGGGCGGCCCTCGGCATCATGCTGATCATGCTGATCGTGGCCCTGCTGCTGATCGTCAACACGGTGCGCGTCTCGGCGTTCAGCCGTCGGCGGGAGACCGGCATCATGCGGCTGGTGGGCGCCTCGGGCTTCTACATCCAGGTGCCGTTCATCATGGAGGCGGCCGTCGCCGGCCTCATCGGCGCGGGCCTCGCCTGCGGCATGCTCGGCGCGGGCCAGTACTTCGTGATCGACCACGGCATCGCCCTGCGCGACAAGCTCCAGCTGATCAACTTCATCGGCTGGGACGCGGTCCTCACGAAGCTCCCCCTGGTCCTGGTCATCGGCCTCCTGATGCCCTCCCTGGCCGCCTTCGTCGCGTTGCGCAAGTACCTGAAGGTGTGACGAGCGCCCCGTGAGCGGTCCGGTCAACGGGCCGTGGGCGGGCGGGGCTTGTCCTAGACTCGGCGGCATGCCGGGACTGGGCGGTGTCTGTCTCCGGCCCCGCGACCTGCGTCGCGGGGCCGTTTTGACGCTGCTCTTCCTCGCCTCCGTGGGGGCCGGTGCGTGCAGTGGCTGCTGGAGTCCGCGCGAGGCGGAGGAGGCGCGGCCGCTCGCGCTCGCGGGCATTCCCGTGCCCGCCCCGCGGGAGAGCGGGACCGCGGACCGGGAGGCCGTCGCACGGGCCGCCGCCGAGGCCGTCGCCGAGGGCAAGTCCGGCAAGAAGGCCGCCCAGGAGGTGGTCAGCCGCAGCGGCGACCGCTGGGGCACCGTCTACGACCAGGGCGAGTACGCGGCCTTCGCCGAGGACCTCGACGGCCGCTGGACCGGGGTCGGCCTGTGGACCGGCCGCCGCCACGACGGCCTGATCGAGGTGGACCGGGTCCAGCCCGACAGCCCCGCCGCCCGGGCCGGGCTGCGCGCCGGGGACCGGCTGCTGAGCGTGGACGGACAGAGCGTGACCGGCCTCGCGGTGGCCGACGTGGTGGCGCTGCTGCGGGGCGATGCCGGCACCCCGGTGGTCCTGGGCCTGAGCCGGGGCGGCGCCGACCTCACCGAGACCGTGCACCGGGAGCGGCTGCACGCCGAGCCGGTGACCGTACGCAGGCTCGCGGACGGGATCACCGTGATCAAGGTGGCCTCCTTCACCCGGGGCTCGGGGGAGCGGGTCCGGGAGGCCGTCCGCGCGGCCCCGGCGGGCGCCGGAGTGATGCTGGACCTGCGCGGCAACCCGGGCGGCCTGGTCACCGAGGCCGTGACGGCGGCCTCCGCGTTCCTGGACGGCGGGCTCGTGGCGACGTACGACGTACGGGGCTCCGAGCGCGCCCTGTACGCCGCGCCGGGCGGGGACACCGTCCGGCCCCTGGTGGCCCTGGTGGACGGCGGCACGATGAGCGCGGCCGAGCTGGTCACCGGCGCCCTCCAGGACCGGGGCCGCGCCGTGACGGTCGGCACCCGCACATTCGGCAAGGGCGCCGTGCAGATGCCCACCGAGCTCCCGGACGGTTCGGTGGCGGAGCTGACGGTGGGCACGTACCGCACGCCGGCGGGCCGCAGCCTCGACGGCGGGGGCATCACCCCGGACCTCGCGGCGGGCGACGGGGCCGAGGAACGGGCCCGCACGGTATTGGGTGGCCTCGGGGTGGGTCCATAGTGCGAAAATGACCGCACTATGGCTAAGGAAAAAGGGCGCAAGCTGATCGCCCAGAACAAGAAGGCGCGGCACGACTACACGATCATCGACACCTACGAGTGCGGGATCGTGCTCACGGGCACCGAGGTCAAGTCCCTGCGTCAGGGCCGTGCCTCCCTGGTGGACGGCTTCGTGTCGGTGGAGGGCCGCGAGGTCTGGATGTACAACGTGCACGTGCCGGAGTACAGCCAGGGCACCTGGACCAACCACAGCGCGCGCCGCAAGCGCAAGCTCCTCATGCACCGGGAGGAGATCGACAAGCTGGAGCGCAAGGCGGAGGAGTCCGGCCACACGGTGGTCCCGCTGGCGCTGTACTTCAAGGACGGCCGCGCGAAGGTCGAGATCGCGCTGGCCAAGGGCAAGAAGGAGTACGACAAGCGGCAGACCCTGCGCGAGAAGCAGGACACCCGCGAGACGAACCGCGCGATCTCGGCGATCAAGCGCAAGCAGCGGGGTACGGTTTAATCACCTGGCACGCGGTGGTCCACTTCGCGTACCATGGCGTCAGCACCGCCCCTTCGGGGGCGGAGCAGCTTGTTAAAAAAACATGGGGATGATCGGTTTCGACAGCGGATGTCGATGCAGGGGAAGCGAGCCGAGGAAGCGGCAATGATCTCGCTAACCATATGTCGCAAACAATAATCGCCAACTCCAAGAGCGATAACTCCCGCTTCACCCTCGCTGCCTAATAACAGTGAGCTGAAGCCTCTGTGAGGAGCGTCAGCCCGGAAGTGGTCCCGGTCCGGATCCTGGCGTCAATTAGGGATCTAAACCTCTAGCCCCGGTCACGGGGGCCTGAGGGAAATCAAACAGTGACTGAGCCCGTCGGAGACTTGTCCGTGTGATCTCCGGGGCCGAGAAAATCGCAGCGGACTGCGCTCGGAGAAGCCCTGCTTCTGCACCGTTGGACGCGGGTTCGATTCCCGCCATCTCCACCACCCCATGTGGGCAAAGGCCCCGCGGCCTCTCGGCTGCGGGGCCTTCGTCATGTCAGGGGCCCTGACGGGGGTCGTCCGTCAGCAGAACGGGACCTTGTCGAGGTTCTGGGCGTAGCGGGCGGCGATCCAGCCGGAGCCGTCGGCCAGCTTGTACCAGATCGAATTGCCGTCCACGGTCTCGCCGTTGACCTTGCACTGGAGCTTCACGACCTTGCCGGTCGCGACCTTGCCGGTCTTCTCGTAGTCGGTGCCGGGGCCGGAGCGGACGCCGAGGCCCTTGCCGGAGGTGACGATGCGGGCCGACGGGGTGCCGTGCTGGCCCTTGTCACCCTTATCGCCCTTGTCACCCTTGTCGTGGTGGCCGCCGCACTTCTTGCAGTGGCCGGGCTTGCCGGTGTCTCCCTTGTCGCCCTTGGGGCCCTGCGGACCCTGGGGGCCGCGGTCGCCCTGGGGTCCCTGCGGGCCGTGGTCGCCCTTGGGGCCGGCCGGGCCGTGGTCGCCCTTCGGGCCCTCGGGGCCCCGGGGGCCCTGCGGGCCGCGGTCGCCCCTGTCTCCCTTGTCGCCCTTCGGGCCGCCGGAGGGGCCGGTGTCGCCCTTCGGGCCCTGGGGGCCCTGCGGGCCGCGGGGGCCGCCGGGGCCCCGGTCGCCGGATTTGCCGGTGTCTCCGCGGTCGCCCTTCGGGCCGCGCTCGCCCTGCTCGCCCCTGTCGCCCTTGGGCCCGCCGGACGGGCCCTGGTCGCCCTTGTCCCCCTTGGGGCCCTGGGAGCCGGTGTCGCCGCGGTCGCCCTGGGGGCCGCGCTCGCCGTGGTCGCCGCGGTCGCCCTTCTCTCCGCGCTCGCCCCGCTCGCCTTGGTCGCCCTTCTCGCCCTTCTCGCCCTTCTCGCCCTTCGGGCCCGGGCGGCCCGGCTTGCCGTGGTGGCCGTCGTGGCCCGGCTTCCCGTCGTGTCCGTCGTGGCCGTCGTCGCCCTTCGGGCCGGTCACCGGGGTGGCGACGGCGAACAGGGCGGGGGCCTGCGAGCCGGCGGCCCACTCGCCGCCGTCGAGCGTCGTGCCCTGCGGGGCGTCCGCGTCCACGTGCACGGTCACCGCCAGCCGCGTCTGCGCGTTCGCCGGGAAGGCGAACCCGGCGCGGGTCCCGGCCTCGCAGGTCAGCCGGCGCGCGTCGGAGGACCGGGTGCAGGAGCCGCCCGCCCGCTGCCCGTTCCAGTAGAACCGGGCCTCGGGGAAGGTGGTCCGCTCCGGGGCGGTGATGCGGAAGGTGCTGCTGCGGGCCGTGTCCTCCCCGTTCGAGGCGGCGATGACCACGCGCCCCGTCTTGCCGGGGGCGATCGAGGGGACGTACGGCTGCGAGAGCGTCAGGTGCGAGGAGTCGGCGGCCAGGGCCGGTGCGACCGGCACCAGGCAGGAGGCGGTGACGGCCGCGACGAACAGGGCCGCCGAAACGGAACGGGAAGCAGGCAAGGGGAGTTCCTCCGCGAAGGGAAGGGCGCTGGGAAGACCCCCCACTTATTGCGGATCATCGACGCCGGTCGTGAGTACCACGCGGGTACGGTCACTCGGGCGCCGGACAAAGAGGGCAGACAGGGCGGCCGCGGCCGGGAGTGCGTAGGCGGTCGTCGTGCCCAGGTGGTCGACGGCGAGACCGGCCGCCGCGGAACCGGCCGCGATGCCCGCGAGGATGGCGGTGACGGCCAGGGTCATGCCCTCGTTGAGCCGGCCCGTGGGGGTCAGGGCCTGGACCCGGGACATGGCCGTGACCATCACCGGGGCCGTCGCCGCCCCCGCCAGCAGCAGGGCCCCGGCCAGCAGCGGCAGCGAGCCGGTGGCCGCCGCCGCCCAGGGCAGCGCCATCGCGCAGGCCAGGGCGAGCAGGCAGACGGCCAGGCTCCGCGGGCGGCGGGTGCCGTAGAGCAGCCCGGCCGCGCACGAGCCCGCCGCCTGCAGGGCCAGCACCGGGCCGGAGGCGGCGCCGAGCCCCAGGCCGGAGAGGTGGGCGACCGAGGTGACCTCCATCGAGCCGAACACCGCCCCGGTGGCGAGGAACAGGCCGAGCAGCGGGAGCAGCGCGCGCAGCGGCGAGGTCCCCCGGGCGGGCCGGGTCCCGGCCGGCGGGGGCTCGGTGGCGCGGTGCGCGGTGAAGGCCAGCATGCCGGTCAGGAGCAGGACCGCGCCGGTGAGGGTGCCCGCCTCGGGGAAGGCGGCCGTGCACAGGAGGGCCGCGAGGACCGGGCCCAGCATGAAGCACAGCTCGTCGGCGGCCTGCTCGAAGGACATCGCGGTGTGCCGGTCGGCCCGGGGCAGCAGGTGGGTCCAGCGGGCCCGGGACATGCCGCCGGTGTTGGGGGTGGTCGCGGTGGCCGCGTAGGAGGCGAAGAGGGTCCAGTCGGGGGCCCCGGTCCGTACGCA
Source organism: Streptomyces sp. NPDC059564 (assembly GCF_042735575.1). Lineage (NCBI taxonomy): Bacteria > Bacillati > Actinomycetota > Actinomycetes > Kitasatosporales > Streptomycetaceae > Streptomyces > Streptomyces sp. NPDC059564. The sequence continues at coordinate 9,392 of NZ_JBHWBP010000176.1, forward strand.
CACGGCCAGGCAGAGCGAGCCGAGGACGGCGATCACGGTGGCCGGTACGGCGATCCGGGCCTGGCCGTGGCGGTCGATCAGCCGGGCCGTCCACGGCGCGACCACGGCGGTGGCGGCCAGGCCGGTCGCGGTGACCGCGCCGGCGAGGGCGTACGAACCGCGCTGCCCGGCGATCATCATGACCGCGCTGATCCCGAACATGCCCATGGGGAGCCGGGCGAGGAGGCTCCCGGCGGTGAAACCGCGGGCGCCGCGGAGGGCGAAGAGACGGGCGTACGGCCCGGGGGCCCGGGTCCGGGCGGGGGAAGGGGAGGGGGAGGGGGAGGGGGCGGCCAGGACCAGGACCAGGGTGCTTCCGGTCACGGCCATCAGCGGGGTCGTCTGCGGCATGCCACGAGCCTGCGGCCCGGCCCCGGCGCCGGTCCAACACCTGTTCCGGGGCCATTCACGCGCCCGCGTTGTTAGTCTCCGCTCGTGAACTCCCGTGACGTCGTGGACCCCCGGCTGCTGCGCGGCTTCCTCGCCGTGGCCGAGGAGCTGCACTTCTCCCGCGCCGCCGCCCGGCTGCACGTCGCCCAGCAGGCCCTGAGCCGCGACGTACGCCGCCTCGAACGGGACCTGGGCACCGCGCTGTTCCTGCGGACCACCCGCGCGGTGGAGCTGACCCCCGACGGGGAACGGCTGCTGCCCCACGCCCGCGAGGTGCTGCGCGCCCACCGGGAGCTGGCCGAGGCGTTCGCCGGGCCGCCCCGGGCGCTGCTCGTCGACGTCAACACCGACGGGCCCGGCACCGGCCGCCGCGTCCTGGAACGGGCCCGCGAACTCGCCCCCGGCTGCGAGCTGATGGCCCGTTTCGAGAGCGGGCTCACCCACGCCGCCGCCGAGATCGCCGCCGGACGCCTCGACGTCTCCTTCGGGTACGCGGCCGGGCTGGCCCCCGCGCTGCGCGACCGGCTCGCACACCGGCCCGTCCGCTACGAGCCGCTCGCCGTGCTGCTGCCCGAGGACCACGCGCTGGCCGCGCGGGACGACGTACCGCTGGCCGCGCTCGCCGGGGAGACCGTCTACGCGGGGGCCGGGAACCCGCGGACCCTGGAGTGGACCGGACTGGCCCGCGAACTGTTCACCAGGCGGGGGATCGCGCTCGCGCCGCCCGCGCCGGTGGCGGTGGGCAAGGAGGAGTTCCGGCGGGTGATGGCCAAGACCCGCAACCCGGTCCTGGTGACCGTCGGCTTCCCCGAGCTGCCCGGCTGCGTGAAGCGGCCCCTCGTGGACCCCGTACCGCTGTCGCCCCTCGCGATGGTCTGGCCCCGCGGTCTGCGCCACCCCGGCCTGGACGCCCTGGCCCGCGCGGCCGACGGGCTCGCCCGGGCGGGCGGCTGGCTGGAGGTGCCCCCGGGCAGCTGGCTCCCGGCGGCGCTCACACCCGCGACGGCCGGTGGGTGAGCGCGAGGTTTCCCGCCGGTCATCCGGCGCGGCAGGGGCGGAAACGCGCCGTTCGTAGCGTCGACCCCACGGACGCGACAGCTGGGGAGGCGTGTGATGACCCGTACGACCGCACCGCGCGAGGGGGGCCGCTGGATCCAGCGGTGGGACCCGGAGGACGAGACGTTCTGGCGGGAGACGGGGCGGCCGATCGCCCGCCGCAACCTCCTGTACTCCGTGCTCAGCGAGCACATCGGCTTCTCCGTCTGGTCCCTGTGGTCCGTGCTCGTGCTCTTCATGGGCCCCGCCTACGGGATCGACCCCGCCGGGAAGTTCTTCCTCATCGCCACCGCCACCTGCGTCGGCGCCCTGGTCCGGATCCCGTACACCTTCGCCGTCGCCCGCTTCGGCGGCCGCGACTGGACCGTCGTCAGCGCCCTGCTGCTGCTCGCCCCGACCGTGGCCGCGCTCGTGGTCATGGAGCCCGGCACCTCGTACGGGACCTTCCTGGCCGTGGCCGCGCTGACCGGGGTGGGCGGCGGCAACTTCGCCTCCTCCATGACGAACATCAACGCCTTCTTCCCGCTCCGCGAGAAGGGCCGGGCGCTCGGGCTCAACGCGGGCGGCGGCAACATCGGCGTGCCCGTCGTCCAGCTCGCCGCGCTGCTCGTCATCGCCACCGCCGGAGCCGGACACCCGCGCCTGCTGCTCGCCGCGTACGTCCCGCTGATCGTGGCCGCGGCCGGGCTGGCCCTCGTACGCATGGACAACCTGGCGCCCGTACGGAGCGACGCGGGCGCCGTGCGGGAGGCGCTGCGGGAGCGCCACACCTGGATCGTGGCCTTCCTCTACGTCGGCACCTTCGGCTCCTTCATCGGCTACGGGTTCGCCTTCGGACTGGTCCTGCAGACCCGCTTCGGGCACACCCCGCTGCAGGCCGCCTCCCTGACCTTCCTCGGACCGCTGCTCGGCTCCCTGGCCCGGCCGGTGGGCGGGGCGCTCGCGGACCGGTTCGGCGGGGCGCGGATCACCCTGGCCGCCTTCGTGGCGATGGCCGCGGCGACCGGGGTGGTGGTGCTGGCCTCCGTACGGGACTCCCTGCCGGTGTTCCTGACCGGCTTCGTGGCCCTCTTTGCGCTCAGCGGGGCCGGCAACGGCTCCACGTACAAGATGGTTCCCGGGATCTTCCACGCCCAGGCCCTGGCGCGGGGCCTGGAGGGCGTACGGGCGGCCGCGTACGGGCGGCGGCTCTCCGGGGCCGCCATGGGCCTGATCGGGGCCGTGGGGGCGCTCGGCGGGCTCGGCATCAACCTGGTGTTCCGGCAGGCCTTCCAGAACGGCGGCTCCGGGACGGCCGCCTTCCTCACCTTCCTCGGCTTCTACGCGGCGTGCTGCGCCGTCACCTGGGCGGTATACCTTCGCCGGCCGGGGCCGGACCGGGCGGCCGCCGCGGCCGCCGGGAGCACCGCGAAATCGCAGCTCACCCCGGTGTGACCCGGGCCGGGTGCCGGGGCGCGTTACGGCGCCGAAATGCGGTGGAACCGAGTCCGACACGACGCCTTGACAGGCTCGGGCCCCGCGACGTGAGACCCACACCCTCCCCGCACGGGGCACGGCAGCCGAGGCAGGACACCCACGATGGACGAAGCGACGTACGGCCCCCTGGCGGGCTTCACCATCGGCGTCACCGCCGCCCGGCGGGCGGACGAGCTGATCGCCCTGCTGCGCCGGCGCGGGGCGGCGGTGGTGCACGCGCCCGCCCTGCGGATCGTGCCCCTGGCCGACGACGGCGAGCTGATGGCCGCCACCAAGGAACTCATCGACAGCCCCCCGGACGCCGTCGTCGCGACCACCGCGATCGGCTTCCGCGGCTGGATCGAGGCCGCCGACGGATGGGGGATCGGCGAAGGGCTCCTGGAGCGGCTGCGCACCGCCGAACTGCTGGCGCGCGGGCCCAAGGTGAAGGGGGCCGTACGGGCCGCCGGGCTGGTCGAGGACTGGTCGCCGGGCTCCGAATCCCTCGCCGAGGTGCTGGACCGGCTGCTGACCGGCGGGGTCGCCGGCCGGCGGATCGCGCTCCAGCTGCACGGGGAGCCGCTGCCCGGGTTCGTGGAGGCGCTGCGCGCAGGCGGGGCCGATGTGGTGCCGGTGCCCGTGTACCGGTGGATGCCGCCGCAGGATCTCGCGCCGCTGGACCGGATGCTGGATGCCATCGCCGTCGGGGCGCTGGACGCCGTCAGCTTCACCTCGGCGCCCGCCGCGGCCTCGCTGCTGTCGCGGGCGGGGGAGCGCGGGCTGCGGGAGGCCGTGGTGGAGGCCCTGCGCGGGCCGGTGCTGTGCGCCTGCGTGGGGCCCGTGACGGCGCTGCCGCTGCAGGCCGAGGGGGTGGCGACGGTGGCGCCGGAGCGGTTCCGGCTCGGGCCGCTGGTGCAGCTGCTGTGCCAGGAACTCCCGGGCCGGGCGCGGGTGTTGCCGGTCGCCGGGCACCGGCTGGAGATCCGGGGCCAGGCGGTGCTCGTCGACGACGGGCTGCGGCCGGTGCCGCCCGCCGGGATGGCACTGCTGGGGGCGCTGGCCCGGCGGCCGGGCTGGGTGGTGTCGCGGGCCGAGCTGCTGCGGGCGCTGCCGGGGTCGGGGAGCGACGAGCACGCCGTGGAGACCGCGATGGCGCGGCTGCGGGGGGCGCTGGGGGTGCCGGGGCTGATCCAGACGGTGGTCAAGCGGGGCTACCGGCTGTCGCTGGACGCCGGGGAGTGCGGGGGCGGGGGCTAGAGGGCACGGGGCGGAGTCGGTTAGCGTGCCGGGATGATCATTGACGGGGTGGAGATGCGGGGCGTCACGCTCGATGACGCCGCGGGACTGGCCGACGTGGTGGCGCGCAACCGGGCGTACATGAAGCCCTACGAGCCGTGGCGGCCCGAGGAGTTCTACACGGAGGCCGGGCAGCGGGAGCGGATCGAGGGGCTGCTCGCCGAGCGCGACGCCGGCCGGGCACGCCCGTACGTGCTGGTCGCGGGAGGGGTTCCGGTCGGGTCGATCAACCTCGGCTCGATCGTTCTCGGCCCCTTGCGCAGCGGCGGCGTCGGCTACTGGATCGACCGGGACCGGCACGGGAAGGGCCTGGCCACCGCCGCCGTCGAGGAGGTCTGCCGGATCGCCCGCGACGAGGTCGGCCTGCACCGGGTCGAGGCCGGGACCCTGGTCGACAACGTCGCCTCCCAGCGGGTCCTGGCCAAGACGGGCTTCACCGAGTTCGGGCTCGCCCCCCGGTACCTCCACATCAACGGCGCCTGGCGCGACCACCGCCTCTTCCAGCGGCTGCTCCACGACGACCCGCCGCCGGCGCCGTAGCCCCACGCGCGGGGGCTTCCGCAACGCCCGCGCCGACGGCACTCTGGGGAGGTGGCCCACGGCGACCGAGGCGGTGACACGCATGTGGTTCGACTCCGGGCGGGTCTGTCTTGACCTGCTGGCCACCTCGACCCCCCACGGGGACACGGAGGGCATCCGCGACGCCGACGAGCTGGGACTGTGGCTGGTCGGCGCCGGGCTGGTGCCCGACCGGACCCCGCTCGGGCGGCTCGGGCCCGACTGGGTGGCGGCCTTCCGCGGCCTGCGCGCCGATGTGGGCAGCCTCGTACGGGACGAACTGGCCGGAGCCGCCCCCGAGGAGGGCGCCCTGGCCCGGGTCAACGCGGCGGCCGCCGGTCCGCCCCCGGGACTGTGCGCAGTACGGGACCAGGAGGGGCACCTGGTACGGGAGTTGTGCGGCGGGGTGGAGTGCGCCGGCCTGCTCGCGGCGGTGGCCCGGGACGCGGTGGAACTCCTCACCGACCCCGGCGACCTGGCCCTGCTGCGCTCCTGCGAGGGCGACGGCTGCGCCCGCGTCTACCTCGACACCTCCCGCGGCCACCGCCGCCGCTGGTGCTCGAGCGAACTGTGCGGCAACCGCGAACGGGTGGCCCGCCACCGCCGCCGAGTCCGCACGGTGGTGGGGGCGGGGGAGGGGCAGGGGCAGGGGCGGCGGAGCGGGATCTGAGCTGGTCCGGATCAGGGAGGGTATGGGGGTTTCCCGTCCGTCTCATCGTCCTTCCGCGTCGGGCCGGTCCCTCAAGGGCGCTCCCTTCGGTCGCGTCGCTTCGCGATGGCCTACGGC
>NZ_JBHWBP010000177.1:0-14815 GCF_042735575.1 Streptomyces sp. NPDC059564
GTGCTGGGGGGGCTGTTTTTTTTTAAACCCCCCCGCCCCCGGCGCGGCGGGGCCCTGGCCCCCCCCGCTCCCCCCCGCCTGGGGGGGGCCCCCCCCCCCCCCCGGGGCGGCGCCGCCGCCTCCCTTGGCGCCGATGAGCTCGGGGAGGAGACGGCCGACGCCCTCGTACGCGTCGTCGCGGAAGGGGTCGACGAGGGCGCTGACGACGCGTTCGGGGTGGGCCGGGGTGGAGACCAGCCCGGCGAGGGTCATGTGGAGGTTCTGGAGGTACTCGGCGGGGTGGGTGACGCTGTACGAGTCGAAGGGGCTGAGCCCGCGCGCGAAGTTGATCATCCCTGCGGTGCCCTTGACGGCCCCGCCGATGACGTGGTTCAGCTCGAGGGCCTGGCTTGCCGCCTGATCGGTGGCCATGGCCATGGCCTGGGCGCGTGCCGAGGGTGCGGCCGGGGCGTGTTCCAGCGCGGCCCTCAGGGCGCGGCCGGCCGCGGCCGCGGCGTCGCCGCGCTGGCGCCGGGCCTCGTCCAGGATCTCCTGGGCCCGCCTGGCCTCGGCGGCTCCCACGTCCACGGGCTGGACGGGCACCGGGCCCGGGTTCTTCCCGGCCAGGGCGGTGGTCCGGTAGGCGTCGGCCTGCCGGGTGTAGGTGTCCGCGGCGTCCTTGTGGGCCTTGACCGCCTGCTTGTGGAGCACGATGGCCTGTCCCGCCTGCTGCTGCGCCCACTCCACCGTCTCCGCGTAGCGCTCCAGCGCTCCGCCCGCCGCCCGGCAGGCGTCGGCGGCTTGCAGCCAGCCGGTGGGCTGCACCGCGAACTTCTCCCGGAAGGCGTCGGCCGCCGCGCCCTTCCAGTGGCCGGAGTCCAGCGCCTTCATGCCCTGCCCGACGCGGTCGAAGGCCGTGTGGAAGTCCTTCATGTGGGCCGCCGTCGCGCGGATGGCCGCAGGCGAGCCGTGGACCAGCTCGTTGGTCTGCTCGGTCTCCCCGAGGCGCTGTTCGCGTACGGACGCGCCGAGATCGGAGGCGATGCCGTCGCCCACGTCCTCGACCTGGTCGGCCAGCCGGTGTGCGCCCACGCGGTCGAGGTAGCCGCCGAGTTCGTCGCTGGCCTTGTCGACCTCCTCGCCGACCTTCTTCTTCGCCGCGTCCCAGGTGTCCTCCAGCTTTGCGAGGCCCGTGTCGGCGAGCTTCCCCCAGTCCGTCACCGCTCCTCGTCCTTCATCCGCTCGCGGTACGCCTCCGCCGCCTTCGAGGCCGCGGGTTCCCGGCTCGGAGCGATGTCCTCCCAGGTCTGCTTCCAGGCCCGGTCGCTGTTCTCCTTGGCCTTGATGACGGATTCCGGGCTGTAGTCGGGGTCGCGCAGGTTCGTGTACGGGTTGTCGGACAGGACCTCTCCCCAGCCCTTGTCGATGACGTCCTGTTCGGTCGCGTACGGGTTGCCCCCGACGACGGCGTTGGACAGGACCTTGAATCCGCCCTGGACGTACTGGTCCTGCTCGTAGACCATTCCGGCCGACAGGCCCACGTGGGCCGCGAACAGGTTCCCTTGCTGGACCAGTGAGCGCACGCCCCAGCCCCAGCGCTCGCAGAACGCGTCCAGATCGGAGGTCAGCCCGGCATCGCCGGTCTGCATGCCGGACAGCTTCAACTCCGAGAAACCGTCGCCCAGACTCGCCAGCCCGATGGAGCCGAGCTCCTTCAGCTCCGCCAGGCTGTCCGTGATCCCCCGCGCGATCTGTGCCAACGCGGGCTTGGAGACGTCGAGGTCGCCCGGCCGTTCCCCGCTCATGCCGCCACCTGGCCGTCGACCGCGACGGCGTCCGGCACGATGCCCCGCACCGGCGGGAACACCGTTCCGTCCGGGCCCGCCGGATTCAGCGCCACCCCGCACGGGAAGTCCAGCGCCGGCACCACCTCGTCCAGCAGCCGCGCACCGCGCACGCGCCGGAAGGCCCAGTCGCGCTCCGCCTCACCCCGCGCCAGCGCGAACCGGGACAGCGCCTCCTCGTCCGAGAACGCGCAGATCCAGTCCAGCCCTCCGAGTCCGGCCGTCCACAGCCCGCCGCGTTCGTCGAACGGCACCAGCACCACCTGGTCGCGGAACTCCGACAGCCGCTCCCACGCCGCCCGGCGCGCCTCGGCCACCGGATCGGCCGCCCCGGTGCGCAGCTCGCCCCACTCCTCTTCGAACCCCACCCGAACTCCCCCCGAACTCCTGCGAATCGAACGCACTTTTGCAGGGTGGGGCTGGAGTGGCAAATGTCGTGGTTCGCCAGTGCCTACATCCGGCCAGGCGGGCGGCGCCGGGAACGCCGCAGGGGGTGGCGGGCCGGAGCCTGCCACCCCCTGCGGGTGTGGGTGGGGAGGGGTCAGCCCTTGCTGACCGCCGTGAGGATTTCCGGGAGTTTGCGGGAGACCGCCGGGGCCGCCAGGCGCAGGCCCGCCCACGTGGCCAGGGCGCCCCAGGCGATGCCCGCCGGGAGGACGAGCCAGCGCAGGCCGTGGAGGTCGTCCGCCACGTTGAGCCAGATCACCAGGGCGATCACCGGCGAGCAGATCACCGCCGAGGCGAACATGCCGCCGAAGATGCCCATCCAGGCGAGACCGCCCTGCCCCGGGGCGACGTTCTTGAAGGCACCCTCCGTCGGGATGGAGTACGGGAAGTGCGCCGACGCCAGCGCGCCCGTGCACAGCATCGCGCCCACCACGGCCAGGGACACGCCCAGGGCCGCGGGGAAGCCGGCCCAGTTGCCGAGCAGGGCGGCGGTGACGGCGGTGACCAGCACCGCGTACGGGACGGTGACCAGGGCCAGCGCGGCGGCGCGGGCGCGCAGCTCCTCGTACGCGTCGCGCGGGCCCGAGATGGTCTGGGCGACCATCCAGAAGGCGGAGGTGTCCTGCCCGAACTGGTTGTACATCTGGACGCCGAGCATCCCCGAGCCGAAGCAGGCCAGGTAGACCGAGCCGGTGCCCTGGAGGGCGTTGAAGACGGGCACGATCATGCCGATCGCCAGCGCGGACACCCACGCGGCCTTCGTCTTCGGGTCGCGGACCGCGTAGCGCAGGGTGCGCTGCATGACCGCGCCCGTGCGCCCGTCCGGCAGGAGGGACCAGACGCCGCCCGCGCCGTCGCGCTCCTTGCGCGGCGCCGCGGCCGCGATGGTCGAGCCGTCCGGGGTGACCATCAGCTTGGTCAGGCTCCGCTCCCAGAACCACAGCAGCCCCGCCAGCGCGCCCAGGGTGAGGGCCAGTTGGGCGGCCGCCTCCCCGTACGCGCCCCGGCCGGCCGAGTCGACCATGCCGACGGCGGTCGCGGGCGGCAGCCACCGCACCACGGCCTCGACCGGCTCCAGCTGGGCCAGGCCGCCGTCCTGGAACAGGCGCTGGCTGCCGAAGTTGACCACCTGGGCGCCGATCGCGATCAGCAGCCCGCTCAGCAGCGCGAGGTCGCGCCCCTTGCGGCTGGACAGCAGCCGCACGTTCGCGGTGGCCACGGCGCGGGCCAGTGCCACGCAGCCCAGCAGCAGCAGCGGTACGGCGGCCACGGCCGCCACCACGCCGGCCGCGCCGCGCGCCACCGCCACCACCGAGCCGACGGCCAGGCAGAGCGTGAACAGCGGTCCGATGCCGACGAGCGAGGAGGCCAGCAGGGCCCTCACGAGCGGCCGCGGCCGCAGCGGCAGCATCACGAGCCGGCTCGGGTCGAGGGTCTCGTCCCCGGAGGGGAAGAAGAGCGGCATCACGGCCCAGCCGAGGGCCAGGAGTGCCGCGAGGAGCACGACGACCGTCCCGGCGTGGGTGTGGCCGTGCAGCATGGCCAGGCCGAGCGTGACGAAGAAGCCGACGACGAGCGCGAAGAGCAGGCTGGAGATCCAGGCGGCCTTGCGCTTCGAGGAGCCCTTGAGGCCGTTGCGCAGCAGGGACAGCTTCAGCCGGACGAACAGCGGGGTGAGGGAGGCCTCGGCGCCGCCGCCGACCGGGGTCGCCGTGGCCACCGTGCCGGCCGCCGCGCTCATCGTGCGCCGCCGAGCCAGTCGAGGGAGTCCCCGGCGGCGCGGTCCTGGGCGCCGACGAGTTCGAGGAAGGCGCTCTGCAGGGAGGGCGCGGAGCCCCGTACGTCGGCCAGCGGGCCGGCGGCGCGGATCTGCCCGGCGGCCATCACGGCCACCCAGTCGCAGAGCGATTCGACGAGCTCCATCACGTGGGAGGAGAACACGACGGTGGCGCCGGACGCGGTGTAACGTTCCAGCACCCCGCGGATGGTCTGCGCCGACACCGGGTCGACGCCCTCGAAGGGCTCGTCCAGGAAGAGGACTTCGGGGTTGTGCAGCAGCGCGGCCGCGAGGCCGATCTTCTTGCGCATGCCCGTGGAATAGTCGACGACCAGCTTGTGCTGCGAGCCCGCGAGGTCCAGCACGTCCAGCAGCTGCGTCGCCCGCTTGTCGGTCTCCTCGCCCGGCAGCCCCCGCAGCCGGCCCATGTAGCCGAGCAGTTCGCGGCCGGAGAGCCGCTCGAACATCCGCAGGCCCTCGGGCAGGACGCCGATGCGCTTCTTCACCTCGACGGTGTCGGCCCACACGTCGTGCCCGGCGACGATCACCCGGCCCATGTCCGGGCGCAGCAGGCCCGTGATCATCGACAGGGTGGTGGTCTTGCCGGCGCCGTTGGGGCCGACGAGTCCGATGAACCGGCCCGCGGGCAGCTCCAGATCGATCCCCCCGACGGCCACCTGCTCGCCGAACCGCTTCCACAGTCCCTCTACGCGGACCGCCGCGGTGGCCGGGGCGGTGGACGGCGCGGGTCGCGCACCGTCCGTCCCGCCCGTACCGCCGGTCCCGCCTGCCGCATAACCCTGGTCCGGCATGCGCCTGCCTCTCGTTCTCATCCCCGTGGTCGTACTTTCCTCACCATAGGAGGAGGGGGAGGGGCGGAGGCAGTTACGTATGTCATGAACTTGCGGACACGAATGTCAGCCCTGGCGCCTGTCAGCCCTGGCGCCTGTCAGCCCTGGCGCCGCGCCCGGGCCGCGGCCGCCTCGCTGCCGCACGCGTACGCGAGGGCGTCGATCAGCTCCTCCGTGTCCGGCAGCCACCGGTTCGCCGGAGTGGGCTTACGGGCCCACTGCACCGGCCCCTTGCCGCCGAACCGGGTGGGCGGCGCGGCCACGTACTCGCCCTCGCCGCGCGCGACCAGGTCGATGGCGTGCGGCAGCCAGCCCAGCTTGCGCACCAGGTCCGCGACCTTCGCCCCGGCGCCCGGCAGTACGAAGAACAGCATCCGGTGACCGGGGGTGAGCGTGACCGGGCCGAGGGTGCGCTGCATGCGCTCCAGCCGCGCCAGCGCCAGGAACCCGGCGGCGTCGGGCACGTCCAGCGCGTCGAAGGTGCGGCCCGTCGGCAGCAGGATGGACGCGCCGGGGTGCTTCGCCCAGATCCTGCGCACGCCGACCGCGCTGCCCGAGGCCTGCGCCGCCCAGTCCTTCACCGCCGGATGCGCGCCGGGTGCGGGGCAGTCCGCCACCCCGCAGGAGCACAGTTCGCGGCCGTCGCCGGGCTCCAGCCACGTACCGGCGAAGACGTCCCAGTGACGTTCTTCCACGTACCGCACGGCATGGTCGAGCAGCTGCTCCCCTCGCTGTTTGGGGATGGGCGCGGTCTCCGTGACTCCGATGGTCTCTTCCACGCCCTTCACAACTCCCGCGGTCACCGGGGGTTACGGGCGTAAACCAGCCGGTGGGCGGTGCATCGATCCTGCATGCGGGGCGCACCGGTGCACGCACGGGGGCGCATTGAAGGCCGGGGCGCGGTCCCTGGGTAGCGACACCACGCAGAGGGGAAGATTCTCCGCACATCAGGCGGGAAGTGATCATTCCAACGCTCTCCCGTGGCTTCAGGGGGTTTTCACATGACAGCCAGGCCTCTCGTCGCCCGTCAGCCGAACGAACGGCTGCAGGCGCTCATCCAGGAAGCCGGGTGCTCCAACGCCGGGCTCGCCCGGCGCGTCAACATGTGCGGGGCCGAGCACGGCCTCGATCTCCGCTACGACAAGACCTCCGTGGCCCGCTGGCTGCGCGGCCAGCAGCCGCGCGGCCGGGCACCCGGGATCATCGCCGAGGCGCTCGGCCGCAAACTCGGCCGGACCGTCACCATCGACGAGATCGGCATGGCCAACGGCAAGAACCTCGCCTCCGGCGTCGGCCTGCAGTTCTCCCCCACCGTCGTCGGCGCCATCGAGCAGGTCTGCGAGCTGTGGCGCAGCGACGTGGGGCGCCGCGACTTCCTGTCCGGGTCGAGCGTGGCCGCCTCCGCGCTCGTCGAACCCAGCCGCGACTGGCTGATCACCGGCGCCGACCCGCAGGTGGCCCGCAACGGCGGGGCGCGCGTGGGGATGCCGGACGTGGAGGCCGTACGGGCCACCACGCAGGCGCTGACCGAGCTCGACCACCGCTTCGGCAGCGGGCACGTACGGCCCGTCGTCGTGCACTACCTCAACTCGGTGGTGTCCGGGCTGATCGGCGGCTCCTACCGGGAGCCGGTCGGGCGGGCCCTGTTCGCGGCCGTGGCCCGGCTCACGGAACTCGCCGGGTACATGGCGGTGGACACGGGCCAGCCCGGCCTGGCCCAGCGCTACTACATCCAGGCCCTGCGCCTGGCCCAGGCCGCGGGCGACCGCGCGTACGGGGGCTACGTGCTGGCCGCCTCCATGAGCCACCTCGCCGCCGAGCTGGGCAACCCGCGCGAGATCGCGCAGCTGGCGCGGGCCGCCCAGGAGGGCACCCGGGGGCAGGTCACCCCGAGGGTGGAGGCGATGTTCTACGCCGCCGAGGCGCGCGGGCACGCGCTGCTGGGCGACGCCCGGGCCACGGCGGTGCTGTCGGGGCGGGCGGTGACGGCGCTGGAGCGGGCGGAGCCGGAGTCCGGCGACGACCCGGTGTGGATCCGCCACTTCGACCAGGCGTACCTCGCGGACGAGCTGGCGCACTGCCACCGGGACCTCGGCCAGGCCGACGCGGCGGGCAGGCGCGCGGAGGAGGCCCTGCGCGGCCTGCCCGCGACCAAGGCCCGGCGCCGGGCCATCGGGCTGCTGCTGCTGGCGGCGGCGCAGGTGCAGCAGCGGGAGGTGGAGCAGGCCTGCCAGACGGCGACGAAGGCCGCCGAACTGCTGGGGACGCTGCGGTCGCGGCGCGGTGCGGAGTACCTGGAGGATTTCCGTACGCGGCTGGAGCCGTACCGGGAGGAAGCGGCCGTCCGGGAGTTCGGGGCGCGGCTGGAGGTTTAGGTGGCCTGACGTGTTCGCGGCGTGACCGGGTAGCGTGACCCGACGGTTCCGCAGGTTCAGGGGAAGTCGGAGAAGGCAGAGGAGCACCGGTGACGACGCAGAGCGGACAAGGGGGCGTCCCCCGGCCCGGGGCGCCGGAACCGGCACAGCCGGATCCGGCCCGGCCCGGTCCGGTACGGCCCGATCCGGATCCGGGGTACCCGGTGCAGCCGGGTCCGGCGGCGGGCGAGCCGTGGGGCGGGCCGGGGTACGGCTACCCGCCGCCGCACGAGAACGCGTACGGGCAGCAGCCGCAGCAGCAGGCCGCGTACGGGCAGGAGCAGCAGCAGCCGTACGCAGCCGCGCAGCCTTCGTACGGGCAGCCCGCGTACGGGTACCCGCCGGCGGGGCACGTCGTCGGTCCCGGCTTCGAGGGGCCGGGGGACCCGCACGGCTACGGCTACCCGCCGCTGCCGGACGCGGTCACCCAGTACATCGCGCCGGTCCCGGCCTCCGACGCGCAGCCGGGCGGGGGAGCGGGTCAGTACACCGCGCCGGGTCCGGGGCAGGGGGCGCATCCCGGCGAGGGCGCGACCCAGTACATACCGCCCGTCCCGGCGCAGGGAACCCACCCCGGCGATGCGGCGACCCAGTACATCGCGCCGGTTCCGGCGCAGGGGGCCCACCCTGGCGATGCCGCGACCCAGTACATCGCGCCCGTCCCCGGGCAGGGGGCCCACCCCGGCGATGCGGCGACGCAGTACATCGCGCCGGTTCCGGCGCAGGGGGCGCACCCGGGCGATGCGGCGACGCAGTACATCGCGCCCGTCCCCGGGCAGGGGGCCCACCCCGGCGATGCGGCGACCCAGTACATCGCGCCGGTTCCGGCGCAGGGGGCCCACCCCGGTGAAGCCGCGACGCAGTACATACCGCCCGTTCCGGCGGGTGGGGCGCATCCGGGGGAGGCGGCGACGCAGTTCATCCCGCCCGTGCCCGCGGGGCCCGTGTCGCCCGCCGCCGCGGCCGAGGGCTTCGACATGCTGTTCCGGGCCGAGGACGGTGACGCCGCCGGGCACACCCAGCACCTGCCGCCGGTCCAGGACCCGGGTCCCCGCCGCACGCCGCCCCCGGCGCCGCCGCAGCAGTACCCGCCGCGCCGGTCCCAGCAGCCCCCGCCGCCGCAGCCGCCCCAGCACCACCAGCAGCAGTACGCGCCCCCGCCGCCCCCGCCCGGCCCGGCCCCGCGCCGGGTGCCGCCCATGGTCATCGCGGCCGGGGTCTTCGGTCTGGCCGTGGCCGGACTCGGCGTGGGCGCGCTGCTCGGCGACGGCAAGGCCCAGAACAACGACCCGGGCGCGGTGGTCCCGGCCGCCACCGGCTCGGCGGGCCAGAAGGCGGCGGCGGGCGACGCCCCCGTCGACCCGGCCCGCCCGCAGGCCGTCCAGCTGGACAAGCTGCTCGCGGACAGCAACGACAGCCGGGCCTCGGTGATCAAGGCCGTGGACGACATCAAGGAGTGCAAGAACCTCGGCCAGGCCGGCCAGGACCTGCGCGACGCGGCCCGCCAGCGCGAGGAGCTCGTCACCCGGCTCCAGGAGCTCAAGGTGGACCTGCTCCCGAACCACGCACGGCTCTCGGCGGCGCTCACCAAGGCCTGGAAGGCCTCGGCGGCCGCCGACGACAGCTACGCGGACTGGGCGGACGACGCGGCCCACGACAAGGGCGTCTGCAAGGACGGCAAGGCCAAGTCCACCGACAACGCCTCCGACGGCAACAAATCGAGCGGCGAGGCCACCAAGGCCAAGGAATCGGCGGCCGCCCTGTGGAACTCGATCGCGACCAAGTACGGCCTGCCGCAGCGCGACAAGTCGGAGCTGTGACCGTGTAGGCGGCCGGGCCCTGGCGCGGGCCCGGCCACCGTCGTGATCAGGCCGAGCGCGGGGCCTGCTCCAGCGTCGGGGTCATGTCCTGCGCCGGTTCGCCCGGCTGGTCGACGATGCGGCCCGCCTGCACGACCTGGAAGCTGACCCGGCCGTTGACCAGCCGCGGGAAGCCGGCCACCGCGCGCATGTCCTGGTAGCGCCAGCTCAGGTCCGGGGTCAGGCCGGCGGTCTTGACGCTCTCGGTCTGGTTCAGCATCCGGGTCAGCTTGCGGGCGGTGATCTCCTCGTCGTCCTTGAAGCGCTGCACGAGCTGGTCCAGCACCGTGTACGCGATCCAGGTGGTCTGCGCGCCGCTGTCGTCGGGGTCGACGGTGTCGTCGCCGAAGGCCTGCTCGGTGATCACCTTGCGCATCGGCGCCCACAGCGGGTCGGTGGACACCGGGTACCAGCTGGTGACGAACGCGCCCTCGAAGGGGCTCTCCTTGCCGCCGGTGCGGTCGACCAGGCTCTGGCTGACGCTGCCGAGGACGGAGGCGATCTGCGGGTTCCTGCGCTGGTTGTCGAGGCGGCGGAAGGCGTCGAAGAAGGTCTCGGTGCGCTCGCCCAGGACGGCCGTCACACAGGGCCTGCCCTCCTTGGCGGCCGCGCCGGCCGCGGACCCCTTGGCGTCCTTCGGGTCCTTGGCCTGACCGCTCGCCGAGCCTCCCGCCGTGCCCGCCGAGCCGTCGGCCAGGGCCTCGCGGGCCTGCGGGGTGAAGTCCGCGGAGTCCTCGGCGGCCCGGATGTCGGAGGCGTCGGCCAGCTTGTTGGCCTTCAGCCCCGCGTTCAGCAGGATCGGCATCGAGTCACCGGCGAGGGTGTCCGGGCGGACCAGCGACACCTGGGAGCAGGCCTTGCCCAGCTGGTGTCCGGCCCCGGCCAGCAGGGCGGGCTGGCCGCCGTTGACCGGGTAGGACAGGGTGCTCTGGAACTCCTCGGCGGAGACCCCGTAGCCGCCTATGAAGGGGATGCCCTCGGCCTCCAGCGGGGCCATGAAGGCGCGCCCGTGCTGGCTGTACGAGCCGACGACGGCGACGGCCTTCTCGTTGATGGCCTGGCGGGCGCAGTCGGCGGCGCCGGTCGGGGTGTTCTTCTCGTTGCAGGTCAGGACGCGCAGCTTGCGGCCGTGGATGCCGCCGTTCGCGTTCACCCAGCGTTCGTACGCCTTGGCCATGCCGGGCATGCCGGGCATGTTGGTGGCCTTCGTGCCCATGGGCGCGAAGGTCATGACCGTGAGGGTGCCCCCGGAGCCCCCCGAACCCCCGGGGAGCACCCCGCACGCGGTGATGAGACACGCGCTCATCGCCGAAGCAAGGAGCAAACGGGACAAGCTGGTGGCGCGTCTGCAATTGGTCATGTCCACCGACCATTCACCCCGAGGGGGAACTCGATGGTGAGGTGTACACAACATTCGGTGACGCGCAGGTGAATTACGGGGGGCCGTCCGCACACAGGTGCTTCAAGATCGCATTTCGGGGGAACGTACGATCGAACGCGTGACATTCGCCCAAGGTTCGAAGAACTCTTCCCGCCGCGGCGGCCGCTCCTCCACCATGGGCGGCATGCCCCTCAACGACATGCCGTGGTGGCGCTGGCGCAGCAACGTGCGCTCGGCGCTGCACATGCTTTCCGACCCGGTGTTCCAGGAGGAGATCTGGCTGGCCGGCGCCGAAGGGTACGGAGACGTCACCGACGCCGTGTACCGGCTGGTCGAGGACACCTGGCTCGACAGCTGGTCCGCCGAGAAGTACGTCGGCACGATCTTCCGGGACGCCCAGGAGGCGGCCGTCGTCGACCTCGCCGTCCTGCGGGTGCTGCGGATCCTGCACCAGGTCGGGCCGGACGCGCCCGTGTCCGCGTACCTGGAGCACCACGCCTGGCCCGAGGCCGTGCGGGCCGCCCGGGAGGCGCACGTACGGCTGGCGACGGCGGACGGGGAGGACCCGGACGAGCGGCCCAGCTCCGTCGACGCGCTGAAGATGCTGACCCGCGCGGTGTGAAAGGCTATGCCGTCATGAGCGACCCGCAGCCCCAGCAGTACGTCCTTACCGTGTCCTGTCCCGACAAGCAGGGCATCGTGCACGCCGTGTCGAGTTACCTCTTCATGACCGGCTGCAACATCGTGGACAGCCAGCAGTTCGGAGACCGGGAGACCGGACTCTTCTTCATGCGGGTGCACTTCGAGGCCGAGCCGTCCGTCACCGTGGACAAGCTGCGCGCCAGCTTCGCCGCGATCGGCGACTCCTTCCGGATGGACTGGCAGATCCACCGCTCCGACGAGCGGATGCGGATCGTGCTGATGGTGTCGAAGTTCGGGCACTGCCTGAACGACCTGCTGTTCCGCTCGCGGATCGGCGCGCTGCCGGTGGAGATCGCGGCGGTGGTCTCGAACCACACCGACTTCGCCGAGCTGGTCGGCTCGTACGACGTGCCGTTCGTGCACATCCCGGTGACCAAGGACACGAAGGCGGCCGCCGAGGCGGAGCTGCTGGAGCTCGTCCGGACGCAGAACGTCGAGCTCGTCGTGCTCGCCCGCTACATGCAGGTGCTGTCCGACACCCTGTGCAAGGAACTGAGCGGGCGGATCATCAACATCCACCACTCCTTCCTGCCGAGCTTCAAGGGCGCCAAGCCCTACCACCAGGCGCACGCGCGCGGTGTGAAGCTCATCGGCGCCACGGCGCACTACGTGACCGCCGACCTCGACGAGGGCCCGATCATCGAGCAGGAGGTCGAGCGCGTCGGCCACGGGGTCACGCCCGACCAGCTCGTCGCCATCGGCCGCGACGTGGAGTGCCAGGCGCTGGCCCGCGCGGTGAAGTGGCACAGCGAGCACCGCGTGCTGCTCAACGGCGCCCGTACGGTCGTCTTCGCGTAAGCCCCTTCGGCTGCGGGGGCCCGGTTCCGGGCCCCCGCGCCGGGCGTTACGCGTCGGGCGCTTCCACCCCGCAGTAGCCCGCGAAGGCCGCCAGGATCTCGTCCTCGGAGATGCGGCCGTCGCCGTCCGCGTCCAGGCCCGCGGCGACCGGGCCCGCCAGCTCCGCCGGGGTGCCGAGGACCCGCAGGACGCGGGCCGCGGCCGCCGGGGTCGCGGAGCCCGAGCCGTCCTCGTCCGCCACCGCGATCACCGCGGCCAGGAACGGGCGGGCGATCTCGGCGAACCGCTGCGGGCTGTCCCGCAGGCGCTTCGCCGCCCCGGTGACGAACTCCTCGCGGGACACCCGCTGGTCCCCGTCCACGTCGGCGATCCCGGCCATTCCCTGCCAGAAGGCCTCCGCTCCGTTGAAGACGGCCTGGCCCTTGTCCGACCGCGCGGTGGTCCCGAATTCGGCCAGCACGGCCCTGGCCGCCGTACTGAAGTCCTCACGGTCGATGTATCCGGACCCGTCCTGGTCGAACGTGGCGAATCGGGCGGCGATCTTGCGCTCGTATTCTGCGCTGTCCATATGCGGCGTTCCGCCTTCACATGTGCGATGGGGTGCAGTTGAGGTGCAGTTCAAGACAGGCAGGAGCGTACGGCCTCGGTGG
Organism: Streptomyces sp. NPDC059564; assembly: GCF_042735575.1. NCBI lineage: Bacteria > Bacillati > Actinomycetota > Actinomycetes > Kitasatosporales > Streptomycetaceae > Streptomyces > Streptomyces sp. NPDC059564. The sequence continues at coordinate 12,703 of NZ_JBHWBP010000177.1, forward strand.
CCTGAGCGTTAAGCGAAGCGGTCAAGGAGGTGGCCGCATCGAACCCGCGCACGGGGAGCAGGGTGGGGCGCGTACACCTGTTCCCCGTACGGCCATTAGCACGCGGCTCCCGCCTCCCGCCCGGGCTTTCCCCAAAACAGGCGCGTTCCGTCAGGTGCGCACTACATTTGACGGGTCGGCACACGACTGGAGGCAGCATGGCGAGGGACGTTCCACCACGCTGGGACCGTCGCATGCAGCAGCGCCTCGCCCGCGGTGAGGCCGCGGCCCTCGGGGAGCTCTACGACCGGTTCGCGTCGCTCGTGCACGGACTGGCGCACCGGGTGCTCGGCGACGAGAAGGCCGCCGACCGGATCACCCGCGAGGTCTTCGGCTACATCTGGGAGAACCCCGACGCCTACGACCCCAAGCAGGGCTCCATGCGCTCCTGGGTCGCCCGGATCACCCAGGGGCAGGCCGTCGCCCGGCTGCGCCAGGTCGAATTCGGCCGCGGTTCGCGCGAGGAGCTGGAGCAGAAGGTGCGCAGCGCCAACGCGGCCGCCCGCGCCGACTACATCGTCGCCTCCATGCCCGCGCCGCTGCGGGCCGCCCTGGAACTGGCCTACTTCAAGCGCCGCGACTACCGGCAGGCCGCCGCCGACCTCCGGATCAGCGAGGACGAGGCACGGCGCCGGCTGCGCCTGGGCCTCCAACTGCTGTCGACCGCCAACGTCCTCCCCCGGGAGGACACCGCCCCGCGCCGATACGGAACCACTTGATGACCGGCCCCTCCGAAGGCACACCGGACGATGCCCACGAGCGCGCGGGGAAGAACAGTGCCGCGCGGATACCGGGCCCCCGGGCGGCCGGCGACGACCTCGACGCGCCACCGGTGCTGCCCGTGGAGTCCGCGGATCCCGCGGAGGCGGCTCCGGCGGTGTCTTCGGCCGTGCCTTCGGCGCTGCCGGACCCCGAACCGCCGCGGACGCACGGCGTGCTGAAGTCCCTGCTCGGGGCGTGGGCGCTCGCCGCCTGCTCCACCGAGGAGACCCGGGCCGTGGAGGACCACCTCACCGAGTGCGCGCCCTGCGCGGAGGAGGCGCTGCGGCTGCGGGACGCCGTGGGACTCCTGCACCCCGAGGAGACCCTCGACCTCAAGCCGCTGCTGCGCTCGCGGGTGCTGGAGGACTGCCTCGGCAAGCGCCCGGCCCGCATCCCGGTGCCGGTGTGGGCGAGCCCGTACGACACCGAGACCGCGCGGCTCGACGCGCTGCTGCGGGACTTCGGCGAGGCCGAATGGGACACCCCGGTACGGCTGAAGTGGTTCGAGGAGGAGGCCCGCCGTACCCGGCGGACCACGGTGGCGGGGGTGATCGGCCACCTGCTCACGGTGGACGGCCTGGTCGCCACCGCCCTCGGGCTGGACGACCCGCTGGGACCGCTGGCACCGCGGGGAGCGGGACCGGAGGGGCGTACGGAGCACTTCTGGGACTCCGAGGCGTACGACGGCACCCGCGCCGTCCGCGAACCCTGGCGCGAGCAGGGCCACACCCTGGTCCGCACGGTCTCCTTCGCGGGCCGCGGCGCCACCGAACTGGCCGTGGACTACGGGGGCTTCGCGCTGCCGCTCGCCGACGCCTTCCTGGAGCGGGCCTTCGAGTGCTGGGTGCACGCCTGGGACATCGCCGAGGCGGTGGACTACCCGTACGGGCCGCCGTCGGGGCCGCACCTGCACGGCATGATCGACCTCGCGGCGCGGCTGCTGCCCGGGGTGCTGGCGGTCCGGCGCCGCTCGGGACTGGCGGCGCCCCCGCACGGCCTGGTCGCGGCGGGCGCTCCGGGGCGGACCCTGCACCTGGAGATCGAGGGCGCGGGCGGCGGCACCTGGGACATCGCCCTGGACTCCCCGGCGGCGCGGCCCTCGCGGGAGCACACGGTGGCGGAGGTCGCGCTGGACGGCCTGGAGTTCTGCCAGCTCGCCGCCGGGCACATCTCCCCGCAGGACGCGGCCGTCGGCCAGACCGGCGACCGCGAGGCGATCCGCGACGTCCTCTTCGCCGCGGCGTCGCTGAGCCGGCTGTAGGAACGGACGTACGCGGCTCCGGGAACCGGAGCCGCGTACGTGGTGCCGCGG
>NZ_JBHWBP010000178.1:0-14814 GCF_042735575.1 Streptomyces sp. NPDC059564
GAGCGGTCCACCTTGGAGGGGTCCTTGCCGGAGAAGGCGCCGCCGCCGTGGCGGGCCATGCCGCCGTACGTATCGATGATGATCTTGCGGCCGGTCAGGCCGGCGTCGCCCATCGGGCCGCCGATCTCGAAGCGGCCGGTCGGGTTCACCAGCAGCCGGTAGCCCTCGGTGTCCAGCTTGATGCCGTCCTCGACGAGCTGGGCCAGCACGTGCTCGACGACGAACTCGCGGATGTCGGGGGCGAGCAGCGAGTCCAGGTCGATGTCGGCCGCGTGCTGCGAGGACACGACGACCGTGTCGAGGCGCACGGCCTTGTCGCCGTCGTACTCGATGGTGACCTGGGTCTTGCCGTCGGGGCGCAGGTACGGGATGGTCCCGTTCTTGCGCACCTCGGACAGGCGGCGGGAGAGCCGGTGCGCGATGTGGATCGGGAGCGGCATCAGCTCGGGCGTCTCGTCGCAGGCGTAGCCGAACATCAGGCCCTGGTCGCCGGCGCCCTGCTGGTCGAGCTCGTCCTCGTCGCCCTCGACACGCTGCTCGTACGCCGTGTCCACGCCCTGCGCGATGTCGGGGGACTGCGCGCCGATGGACACCGACACGCCACAGGAGGCGCCGTCGAAGCCCTTCTTGGACGAGTCGTAGCCGATCTCGAGGATCTTGTCGCGGACGAGCTGGGCGATCGGCGCGTACGCCTTGGTCGTCACCTCGCCCGCGATGTGTACGAGACCGGTCGTGATGAGGGTCTCCACGGCCACACGCGAGGTCGGGTCCTCGGTGAGGAGCGCGTCGAGGATGGTGTCGCTGATCTGGTCAGCGATCTTGTCGGGGTGACCCTCGGTGACGGACTCCGAGGTGAACAGGCGACGGGACACAACGCTCCCTGGGGTTGCAGCGGCTGCTGGCTGATCATTTGGCGGAACCACACCGGGGGCTGCGCCCGATCACGTTCCAGATGCAGTTTATCGGTCGCCACCGTTTACCGGACCACCCGTCTCGCCTTATGGGAGCCATGTGACCTGCGGCACTCCATTCTGACCCACGGATTTCCCGTCGAGAAGGGCAACGCTCAGGCGCGTCGTGAGCCGGCCCGGGGCGCGAGCCGCGCGGCGACCTGGTCCCAGATCACCTCGGCCAGAGCTTCCTTCGGGCCATAGGGCACGGGCGTCTCTTCACCGTCGGAGGACAGGACCACGGCCTCGTTCTCCTCGGAACCGAAGGTCTTGGTCGCGCCGACCTCGTTGACCACGAGAAGGTCACAGCCCTTGCGGCGGAGCTTGGCCCGGCCGTTGGCGAGGACGTCGTCGGTCTCGGCGGCGAAACCGACCACGACCTGGCCGTCCAGGGCGCGCTCGGCGGAGATCTCCGCGAGGACGTCCGGATTGCGCACGAGGGCGACGGGCTCGGGCTCCTGCCCGTCCTGCTTCTTGATCTTCCCGTCGGCGTACCGGGCGGGCCGGAAGTCGGCCACGGCCGCGGCCATCACCACGGCGTCGGCGTCCGCGGCCGCCTTGAGCACCGCCTCGCGCAGCTGGAGGGCCGTTCCCACCCGTACGACGTCCACCCCGGCCGGGTCGGCGAGCGCGGTGTTGGCCGACACCAGGGTGACCCGGGCGCCGCGCGCGACGGCCGTACGGGCGAGGGCGTACCCCTGCTTGCCGGAGGAGCGGTTGCCGAGGAAGCGGACCGGGTCCAGGGGCTCGCGGGTGCCGCCCGCGCTGACGACCACGTGGCGGCCGGCCAGATCGGCGGCGCCGGCCGTGCCGCGCGCGAGGACGCGGCGGCAGACCTCGTAGATCTCCTCGGGGTCGGGCAGTCGCCCCTTGCCGGTGTCCTTGCCGGTCAGCCGGCCCACCGCGGGCTCGATCACGATCGCGCCGCGGCGGCGCAGCGTGGCGACGTTCTCCTGGGTGGCGGGGTGCTCCCACATCTCGGTGTGCATCGCGGGGGCGAAGACCACCGGGCAGCGGGCGGTGAGCAGGGTGTTCGTGAGCAGGTCGTCGGCGAGCCCGTGGGCGGCCTTGGCCAGCATGTCGGCGGTGGCGGGGGCGACGACGACGAGGTCGGCGCCCTGGCCGATGCGCACGTGGGGAACCTCGTGGACGCTCTCCCAGACCCGGGTGGAGGCGGGGTTGCCGGAGAGCGCGGCCCAGGTGGCCTCGCCGACGAAGTTCAGGGAGGCGGCCGTCGGCACCACCCGTACGTCGTGCCCGGACTCGGTCAGCCGGCGCAGCAGCTCACAGGCCTTGTACGCGGCGATCCCGCCACTGACTCCCAGCACGACCTTCGGCTTACCCGGCTTGTCCACCACGCGCTCCCCATTCGGAATCCGTCTACGCCACCTATGACACACCACAGGCCCGGCAGATGTTCTGCCGGGCCTGTGGTGAAAGGAATGTTCCGTGCCCTACTGGGCCGGGGCCTCGATGGCCTCGGAGGTCAGCAGGCCCGCGTTGATCTCGCGCAGCGCGATCGAAAGCGGCTTCTCGTGGACGTGGGTGTCCACCAGCGGGCCGACGTACTCCAGCAGGCCCTCGCCGAGCTGGGAGTAGTACGCGTTGATCTGACGCGCACGCTTGGCCGCGTAGATCACGAGGCTGTACTTCGAGTCCGTGGCCTCGAGCAGCTCGTCGATCGGCGGGTTGATGATGCCCTCGGGCGCAGTGATGGAAGAGGACACGCTCTACCTTCCGAAGATGGGTGAAAGATCAAACATCAATCGACATGACATCGATCAACGATCAAACAACTTTCATCAAGGCTAGCAGCTCGCGCGCCACGTCCTCGACGGAGGTGTTGACCAGGGTGGTGTCGAACTCGGATTCGGCAGCGAGTTCGATCTTCGCCGAGTCGAGCCGGCGCTCGATGACCTCGGGCGATTCCGTACCGCGGCCGGTGAGCCGGCGGACGAGCTCGTCCCAGCTCGGCGGGGCCAGGAAGACCAGCTGGGCGTCGGGCTTGGACTCGCGGACGAGCCGGGCGCCCTGGAGGTCGATCTCCAGCAGCACCGGTTCGCCGTTGTCCAGGCGTTCCAGCACCGCGCCGCGCGGTGTGCCGTAGCGGTTGCCCGCGAATTCGGCCCACTCCAGCAGCTCGCCGTTGGCGATCAGCTTGTCGAACTCGTCGTCGTTGACGAAGAAGTAGTGGACTCCGTGTCGCTCACCGGGCCGCGGCTTGCGGGTGGTGGCCGACACCGAGAGCCATACCTCGGGGTGAACCTTGCGCATATGCGCGACGACCGTGCTCTTGCCGACCCCCGAGGGGCCGGAGAGCACGGTCAGCCGCGGACGAACCTCTGCTGCCATAGAGCGATTATCCAGGTTCTCGGGACTGCCTGAGAACGCCGGGAGAACTTCGGGCGACGCCTCAGGCGCCACTGCCGCCGAACTCGCGCTCCAGAGAGGCGATCTGGTTGGAGCCGAGACCTCGGACACGCCGGGACTCGGAGATGCCGAGGCGCTCCATGATCTGCTTGGCGCGGACCTTGCCGACGCCGGGCAGCGACTCGAGAAGGGCGGAGACCTTCATCTTGCCGATGACGTCGTTCTCCTGTCCCGTCTTGATGACGTCGTGGAGGGAGGCGCCGGAATGCTTGAGTCGATTCTTCACCTCGGCCCGCTCCCGGCGAGCCGCGGCGGCCTTTTCGAGCGCTGCTGCGCGCTGTTCAGGGGTAAGGGGCGGAAGAGCCACGCCTACGTCACCTCGGATGTCGAACTGTCGGATACGGACCGGCACGGAACCCGAAGGCACCACGCCGGGGCGAGCTCCCGAACAGCGCCGGAAATCGTTCGCTGCACGTTCACTCTGGTCGGAGACTAGCGGCCAAGGCCGCTCCAGTCAGCGAGAACGGACGAAAAGTCCTGGTCAGCCTCCACTGAACCGTACATCACGGACAAACTACCCCGGTTTTGTCCGGGGAAAGACGTTCGAATTTCGTCAAGACGTTTCACGCACCCGCCCCGGGCCGGCTCTTACGACGCGACGGCTTCGCGGATCTCGTCCGCGAACCGCTTCGCCGACGCCCGCAACGCGGCGACGTCGGGGCCGTGCTTCAGGACGCCCCGCGAGACGTTCGGGACGACGTTGCCGACGGCCGCGCCGAACACCGCCGGGAGGTCGGCCGCCGTCGCGCCCTGCGCGCCGATGCCGGGGGCCAGCAGCGGCCCGTTGATGTCCAGGTCGAACGAGGACAGGTCGCCCAGCGTCGCGCCGACCACCGCGCCGAAGGAGCCCATCGGCTCGGCCCCGGCGTTCTCCGCGGCGAGGTGCGCCAGCATCGTCGCCCCGATCGTGCGCCCGTCCTCCCGCAGCGCCCGCTGGACCTCCGCGCCCTCCGGGTTGGAGGTGAGGGCCAGCACGAACAGCCCGGCGCCCGACTCCCGCGCCAGCTCCACCGCCGGGGCGAGCGAGCCGTAGCCCAGGTACGGGGAGACGGTCAGCGCGTCCGAGAACAGCGGGGACGCCGGGTCCAGGAAGGCGGCGGCGTACGCGGCCATCGTGGAGCCGATGTCACCGCGCTTGGCGTCCATCAGCACCAGCGTGCCCGCGGCCCGCGCGTCGGCGACCGTGCGCTCCAGCACCGCGACCCCGCGCGAGCCGAACCGCTCGAAGAAGGCCGCCTGCGGCTTGAAGACCGCGACCTGGTCGGCGAGGGCCTCCACGACCGTGCGGGAGAACCGCTCCAGACCGGCGATGTCGTCGTCCAGGCCCCAGGAGGCCAGCAGGGCGGCGTGCGGGTCGATGCCGACGCACAGCGGGCCCCGCGCGTCCATGGCGGCGCGCAGACGGGCTCCGAAGGGGGTCACAGGGCTCACAGCGCGGCCTTTCGGGTCTCGGCGCCCACCGCTTCGGCGAGGGTCGCGTACGGGCTCGTGGCCAGGCGCGCGGCCAGGCCCTTGTGGATGGCGCGGGCGTAGAACGGGCCCTCGTAGATGAAGGCGCTGTAGCCCTGGATCAGGGTGGCGCCCGCCAGGATGCGCTGCCAGGCGTCCTCGGCGTTCTCGATGCCGCCGACGCCCACGAGCACGATCCGGTCGCCCACGCGCGCGTAGAGGCGGCGCAGGACCTCCAGGGAGCGTTCCTTGACCGGGGCGCCGGACAGCCCGCCGGTCTCCCGGACCAGCGACGGGGAGGACTTCAGACCGAGGCCCTCCCGCGCGATGGTCGTGTTCGTCGCGATGATGCCGTCCAGGCCGAGCTCCAGCGCCAGGTCGGCGACGGCGTCGACGTCCTCGTCGGCGAGGTCGGGGGCGATCTTGACGAGCAGCGGCACCCGGCGGTCGGTCACGGCGCGGTCCGCGGCCTCCCGCACGGCGGTCAGCAGCGGGCGCAGCGACTCGGTGGCCTGGAGGTTGCGCAGGCCGGGGGTGTTCGGGGAGGAGACGTTGACGACGAGGTAGTCGGCGTGGCGGGCGAGGCGCTCGGTGGAGAGCACGTAGTCGGCGGCGGCCTCGGCCTCCGGCACGACCTTGGTCTTGCCGATGTTGACGCCGACGACGGTGTTGAACACCGGGCGGCGGGCGGCGAGGCGCGCGGCCACGGCGGCCGAGCCCTCGTTGTTGAAGCCCATCCGGTTGATCAGCGCGCGGTCCGGGACCAGCCGGAACAGCCGCTTCTTGGGGTTGCCGGGCTGGGCCTGGCCGGTGACCGTGCCGATCTCGATGTGGTCGAAGCCGAGCATGGACATGCCGTCGATGGCCACGGCGTTCTTGTCGAAGCCGGCCGCGAGCCCGAAGGGGCCGTGCATCCGCAGGCCGAGGGCCTCGGTGCGCAGCTCCTCGTGGCGGGGCGCGAGGGCCGCCGCGACGAAGGTGCGCAGCACGGGCGTGCGGGCGGCGAGGCGGATCCAGCGGAAGGCCGTGTAGTGGGCCTGCTCCGGGTCCATCCGCTTGAAGACGAGGTTGAAGAAGAGTTTGTACACGGTGCCTGAGGATCCCTCTGCGCTCATGAGGAAGGGGACACCCGGCGCGCGGTCGGCGCGCCGGGGTCCCCCTCCTTCGTCCTTCGTACGGGCTGTCGTCAGTCGCGGGCTGCGGTCAGGTGCTCCGCGTGCTCCTGGAGGGAGCGGACGCCCACGTCGCCGCGGTTGAGCGCGTCGATGCCCTGGACGGCGGCGGCGAGCGCCTGGACCGTCGTCAGGCAGGGGACGCCGCGCGCCACGGCCGCCGTGCGGATCTCGTAGCCGTCGAGGCGGCCGCCGGTCCCGTACGGGGTGTTGACGATCAGGTCGACCTGGCCGTCGTGGATGAGCTGGACGACGGTCTTCTCGCCGTCCGGGCCCTCGCCCTCGCTGAGCTTGCGCACCACGGTGGCGTTGATGCCGTTGCGGCGCAGCACCTCGGCGGTGCCGGAGGTGGCCATCAGCTCGAAGCCGTGGGCGACGAGCTCGCGCGCCGGGAAGATCATCGAGCGCTTGTCGCGGTTGGCGACGGAGATGAACGCCCGGCCCTTGGTGGGCAGCGGACCGTAGGCGCCGGCCTGCGACTTGGCGTAGGCGGTGCCGAAGACGGCGTCGATGCCCATGACCTCGCCGGTGGAGCGCATCTCCGGGCCGAGGACGGTGTCCACGCCGCGGCCGTGGATGTCGCGGAAGCGCGACCACGGCATGACGGCCTCCTTGACGGAGATCGGCGCGTCGATCGGCAGGGTGCCGCCGTCGCCGGTCTTCGGGAGCATGCCCTCTTCGCGCAGCTCGGCGACGGTGGCGCCGAGCGAGATGCGCGCGGCGGCCTTCGCGAGCGGGACGGCGGTCGCCTTCGAGGTGAAGGGGACGGTCCGGGAGGCGCGCGGGTTGGCCTCCAGAACGTAGAGGATGTCGCCCGCCATGGCGAACTGGATGTTGATCAGGCCGCGGACGCCGACGCCCTTGGCGATGGCCTCGGTGGAGGCGCGCAGGCGCTTGATGTCGAAGCCGCCGAGGGTGATCGGGGGCAGGGCGCAGGCCGAGTCGCCGGAGTGGATGCCGGCTTCCTCGATGTGCTCCATGACGCCGCCGAGGTAGAGCTCGTGGCCGTCGTAGAGGGCGTCCACGTCGATCTCGATCGCGTCGTCGAGGAAGCGGTCGACCAGCACGGGGCGGGTCGGGGAGATCTCCGTCGACTCGGCGATGTACGACTCCAGGCGGGTCTCGTCGTAGACGATCTCCATGCCGCGGCCGCCGAGCACGTAGGACGGGCGGACGAGGACCGGGTAGCCGATCTCGTCGGCGATGGCCTTGGCACCCGCGAAGGTGGTGGCGGTGCCGTGCTTGGGGGCGGGCAGGCCGGCGTCGGCGAGGACCTGGCCGAAGGCGCCGCGGTCCTCGGCGGCGTGGATGGCCTCCGGGGAGGTGCCGACGACGGGGACGCCGTTGTCCTTGAGCGCCTGGGCGAGGCCGAGGGGGGTCTGGCCGCCGAGCTGGACGATGACGCCGGCGATGGGGCCGGCCAGCGACTCGGCGTGGACGATCTCCAGCACGTCCTCGAGCGTCAGCGGCTCGAAGTACAGGCGGTCGGAGGTGTCGTAGTCCGTCGAGACGGTCTCCGGGTTGCAGTTGACCATCACGGTCTCGTAGCCGGCGTCGCTGAGGGCGAAGGAGGCGTGGACGCAGGAGTAGTCGAACTCGATGCCCTGGCCGATGCGGTTCGGGCCGGAGCCCAGGATGATCACCGCGGGCTTGGTGCGCGGGGCGACCTCGGACTCCTCGTCGTAGGACGAGTAGAAGTACGGGGTCTTCGCGGCGAACTCGGCGGCGCAGGTGTCGACCGTCTTGTAGACCGGGCGGACGCCGAGCGCGTGGCGGACCTCGCGGACGACGTCCTCGCGCAGGCCGCGGATCTCGGCGATCTGGGCGTCGGAGAAGCCGTGGCGCTTGGCCTCGGCGAGCAGCTCGGGGTGGAGCTTCTCGGCGGCGGCCAGCTCGTCGGCGATCTCCTTGATCAGGAAGAGCTGGTCGACGAACCAGGGGTCGATCTTCGTGGACTCGAAGACCTCTTCCTGGGTGGCGCCGGCGCGGATGGCCTGCATGACGGTGTTGATGCGGCCGTCGGTGGGGCGCACGGCGGTGGCGAGGAGCTCGTCCTTGTCGCCGACGGGGCCGACGAAGGTGAACTGCGAGCCCTTCTTCTCCAGGGAGCGCAGGGCCTTCTGGAGGGCCTCGGTGAAGTTGCGGCCGATGGCCATGGCCTCGCCCACCGACTTCATGGTGGTGGTGAGGGTGGAGTCGGCGAGCGGGAACTTCTCGAAGGCGAAGCGCGGGGCCTTGACGACGACGTAGTCGAGGGACGGCTCGAAGGAGGCCGGGGTCTTCTCGGTGATGTCGTTGGGGACCTCGTCGAGCGTGTAGCCGATGGCCAGCTTGGCCGCGATCTTGGCGATCGGGAAGCCGGTGGCCTTCGACGCGAGCGCCGAGGAGCGCGAGACGCGCGGGTTCATCTCGATGACGATGACGCGGCCGTCGACCGGGTCGATCGCGAACTGGATGTTGCAGCCGCCGGTGTCGACGCCGACCTCGCGGATGATCGCGATGCCGATGTCGCGCAGCCGCTGGTACTCGCGGTCGGTGAGCGTCATCGCCGGGGCGACGGTGATGGAGTCGCCGGTGTGGACGCCCATCGGGTCGAAGTTCTCGATGGAGCAGACGACGACGACGTTGTCCTTGGTGTCGCGCATCAGCTCCAGCTCGTACTCCTTCCAGCCGAGGATGGACTCCTCCAGGAGCACCTCGGTGGTCGGGGAGAGCGTCAGGCCCTGGCCGGCGATGCGGCGCAGCTCGTCCTCGTCGTGGGCGAAGCCGGAGCCGGCGCCGCCCATGGTGAAGGAGGGGCGCACGACGACGGGGTAGCCGCCGAGGATGTCGACGCCCTTGATGACGTCGTCCATCGTGTGGCAGATCACCGAGCGGGCGGACTCGCCGTAGCCGATCTTGGCCTTGACGGCCTCGACGACGCCCTTGAAGAGTTCGCGGTCCTCGCCCTTGTTGATGGCCTCGACGTTGGCGCCGATGAGCTCGACGCCGTACTTCTCCAGCACACCCTGCTCGTGCATGGAGATCGCGGTGTTGAGCGCGGTCTGGCCGCCGAGGGTGGGCAGGAGCGCGTCGGGGCGCTCCTTCGCGATGATCTTCTCGACGAACTCGGGGGTGATCGGCTCGACGTACGTGGCGTCGGCGATCTCCGGGTCGGTCATGATCGTCGCGGGGTTGGAGTTCACCAGGATGACCCGCAGGCCCTCGGCCTTGAGGATGCGGCAGGCCTGGGTGCCGGAGTAGTCGAACTCGGCGGCCTGGCCGATGACGATCGGGCCGGAGCCGATGACCAGGACGGACTGGATATCGGTGCGCTTAGGCACGCTCGGCCTCCATCTGGGCGGTGCTCATCAAAGACGTGAAACGGTCGAAGAGGTACGCGGCGTCGTGCGGGCCGGCGGCGGCTTCGGGGTGGTACTGGACGGAGAAGGCCGGCTGGTCGAGCAGCTGGAGGCCTTCGACGACCTGGTCGTTCAGGCAGACGTGGGAGACCTCGGCGCGGCCGTAGGGGGTCTCGGACACCTTGTCGAGGGGCGCGTCGACGGCGAAACCGTGGTTGTGCGCGGTGATCTCGACCTTGCCGGTGGTGCGGTCCTGGACGGGCTGGTTGATGCCGCGGTGGCCGTACTTCAGCTTGTACGTGCCGAAGCCGAGCGCGCGGCCCAGGATCTGGTTGCCGAAGCAGATGCCGAAGAGCGGGGTCTTGCGGGCGAGCACGCCCTGCATGACGGAGACCGCGTGGTCGGCGGTGGCCGGGTCGCCCGGGCCGTTGGAGAAGAACACGCCGTCCGGCTGGACCGCGTAGACGTCCTCGACGGTGGCGGTGGCGGGCAGCACGTGCACCTCGATGCCGCGCTCGGCCATCCGGTGCGGGGTCATGCCCTTGATGCCGAGGTCCACGGCGGCGACGGTGAACTTCTTCTCACCGATCGCGGGGACGACGTACGTCTCCTTGGTGGCGACCTCGGCGGAGAGGTTCGCGCCCTTCATCTGCGGGGCGGCCTGGACCTTGGCGATCAGCGCCTCGTCACGGACGTTGTCCCAGGCCTCGCCGGAGAAGATGCCGACGCGCATGGCACCGCGCTCGCGCAGGTGGCGGGTCAGGGCGCGGGTGTCGATGCCGGAGATGCCGACGACGCCCTGCTTGACGAGCTCCTCGTCCAGCGAGCGCCGCGAGCGCCAGTTGGAGGGGACGCGGGCGGGGTCGCGGACGACGTAGCCGGCCACCCAGATGCGGGAGGACTCGGGGTCCTCGTCGTTGACGCCGGTGTTGCCCACGTGCGGGGCGGTCATCACGACGACCTGCCGGTGGTACGACGGGTCGGTGAGGGTCTCCTGGTAGCCGGTCATGCCGGTGGAGAACACGGCCTCGCCGAAGGTCTCCCCCACAGCGCCGTAGGCACGGCCGCGGAAGATCCGGCCGTCCTCCAGGACGAGTACGGCGGGAGCTTTGGCTGCTCCCCTGGTGGAGGTCGTCATCGTTCGGCGCCTTCCGTCGTGATGGATGGGTTCATGAGGTTGATGGCTTCGACCCAGGCGGCGTGTTCGGCCGCGCGGTCGGAGCGGAATCCGGAGTCGATCAGCTTGTCGCCGTGCGCCCAGGTGACGACGAGGAGCCCGCCCTCGGTGAGTACCTTGCCCGCGATTCCCTTGTCGAGGCGGGCGCCGCGCAGCTGCGCGGCCGGTACGAAGAAGTCGGTGGCACCCGGACGGACCACGTCGAGGCCCGCGTCGGTGAGCGTGAGCCCGACCCGGCTGCGCACCCCCAGACCGTGGGCGACGATCCGGTCGAGCCACTGCCCGGCGGTGGTGGACCCGTGGTACCGGCCGGTCAGGGCCAGCCGGTGCTCGGGAAGACCGCTCGGGGCGGCGGGCAGCTCCGGCAGATCGCTCTGCAGTGCGCCGCGCCATTTCCAGCCCTGCCGCATCAGCCAGTACACGAACGCGATGAAGACGAGCAGACCGATCACCCACGAGATGCGGGCGCCCCAGTCCGTCACCTCCGCCGACTGTCGTTCGGCGGCCTCGGCGGCCAGTTGGATTACTGCAGGTGTCACGCCAGTTTCCCGTCCACGACCGTTGCCCGGCCCCGCAGGAAGGTGTGAGTGACGCGCCCCGGCAGCTCACGGCCCTCGTAAGGCGTGTTGCGGCTGCGGGAGGCGAAGTGTGCGGGGTCCACGACACCACGGTACGAGGTATCGACCAAGGTCAGGTTGGCGGGTTCACCTGCCGAGACGGGGCGTCCGTGGTTCGGGAGGCCGCCGATGCGCGCCGGGGCGCAGGACATCCGCTCGGCGACCCCCGCCCAGTCCAGCAGGCCGGTCTCCACCATCGTCTGCTGCACGACGGAGAGCGCGGTCTCCAGGCCCACCATGCCCATGGCCGCGGCGGCCCACTCGCAGTCCTTGTCCTCGTGCGGGTGCGGGGCGTGGTCGGTGGCGACGATGTCGATCGTGCCGTCGGCGAGCGCCTCGCGCAGGGCCATCACGTCGCGCTCGGTGCGCAGCGGCGGGTTGACCTTGTACACCGGGTCGTACGAGCGGACGAGCTCGTCGGTGAGGAGCAGGTGGTGCGGGGTGACCTCGGCGGTGACGTCGATGCCGCGGGACTTGGCCCAGCGGACGATCTCGACGGAGCCGGCGGTGGAGAGGTGGCAGATGTGCACCCGGGAGCCGACGTGCTCGGCGAGCAGCACGTCGCGGGCGATGATCGACTCCTCGGCGACGGCGGGCCAGCCGCCCAGGCCGAGCTCGGCGGAGACGACGCCCTCGTTCATCTGGGCGCCCTCGGTGAGGCGGGGCTCCTGGGCGTGCTGGGCGACGACGCCGCCGAAGGCCTTCACGTACTCCAGGGCGCGGCGCATGATCACGGCGTCGTCCACGCACTTGCCGTCGTCGGAGAAGACGGTGACGCGGGCGGCGGACTCGTGCATGGCGCCGAGCTCGGAGAGCTTCTTGCCCTCCAGGCCGACGGTGACGGCGCCGATGGGCTGCACGTCGCAGTAGCCGGACTCCTTGCCCAGGCGCCAGACCTGCTCGACGACGCCGGCGGTGTCGGCGACCGGGAAGGTGTTGGCCATGGCGAAGACGGCCGTGTACCCGCCGGAGGCGGCGGCGCGGGTGCCGGTGAGGACGGTCTCGCTGTCCTCTCGGCCGGGCTCGCGCAGGTGGGTGTGCAGGTCGACGAGGCCCGGCAGGAGGGTCTGGCCCTCGGCCTCGATGACGGTCGCGCCCTCGGCGGACAGATCCTGGCCGACCTCGGCGATGGTCTCGCCGTCGATCAGGACGTCCTGCGCCTCGCCACCGAGTACCTTCGCGCCACGAATAAGGATCTTGCTCATCTTTACTTGGTCTCCTCGGTACGCGGGGCGGTGGAGCTGGTGGTGACGGCGGGCTCGGAGCCGCCGAGCAGCAGGTACAGGACGGCCATGCGGATCGAGACGCCGTTGGCGACCTGCTCGACGACCGTGCAGCGGTCGGAGTCGGCGACCTCGGCGGTGATCTCCATGCCGCGGACCATCGGGCCGGGGTGCATGACGATGGCGTGCTCGGGCATCCGGGCCATCCGGGCGCCGTCCAGGCCGTAGCGGCGCGAGTACTCGCGCTCGGTCGGGAAGAAGGCGGCGTTCATCCGCTCGCGCTGCACACGCAGCATCATGACCGCGTCGGACTTCGGCAGCACCTCGTCGAGGCTGTACGAGATCTCGCACGGCCAGGACTCGACGCCGACGGGCACCAGCGTGGGCGGGGCCACCAGGGTGACCTCGGCGCCCAGGGTGTGCAGCAGGTCCACGTTGGAGCGGGCCACGCGGCTGTGCAGGACGTCGCCGACGAGGGTGATCCGGCGGCCGTCGAGGCCCTTGCCGAGCCCGGCGTCCCGGCCGACCAGCCGGCGGCGCATGGTGAAGGCGTCGAGCAGGGCCTGGGTGGGGTGCTGGTGGGTGCCGTCGCCCGCGTTGATCACGGGGGCGTCGATCCAGCCGGAGGTGGCGAGCCGGTAGGGGGCCCCGGAGGCGCTGTGGCGGATGACCACGGCGTCGACGCCCATGGCCTCCAGGGTCTGGGCCGTGTCCTTGAGGGACTCGCCCTTGGAGACGCTGGAGCCCTTCGCCGCGAAGTTGATCACGTCGGCGGAGAGGCGCTTCTCGGCGGCTTCGAAGGAGATCCGGGTGCGGGTGGAGTCCTCGAAGAAGAGGTTGCAGATCGTGCGGCCGCGCAGGGTGGGCAGCTTCTTTATCGGCCGGTCCGCGACGCGGGCCATCTCCTCGGCGGTGTCGAGGATGAGGACGGCGTCGTCGCGCGTGAGGTCGGCGGCCGAGATGAGGTGACGCATCATCTGGGTGCTCCGTAATCCGTAAGTCGGGAGGGCAGACAGGCAGGCTGACTGGAGTGCGGGCAGGGCAGGCTGCGGCGCGGACCCCGCGCGGGGGTCCGGCGTCCGTACGGGGCTACTGCCCGGAGGCCTGGTCGGTCCGCTGCCCGAGCAGTACGGCGTCCCGGCCGTCCTCCTCCTGGAGCTGGACCTTGACGGTCTCCCGCAGCGACGTGGGGAGGTTCTTGCCGACGTAGTCGGCGCGGATCGGGAGTTCCCGGTGGCCGCGGTCGACGAGGACGGCGAGCTGCACGGCGCGCGGCCGGCCGATGGCACCGAGGGCGTCGAGGGCGGCACGGATGGTGCGCCCGGAGAAGAGCACGTCGTCGACGAGGACCACGAGACGGCCGTCGATGCCGTCGCCGGGGATCTCCGTGCGGCCGATCGCCCGGGCGGGCTTCAGGCGCAGGTCGTCGCGGTACATGGTGATGTCGAGGGAGCCGACCGGGACCTTCGTCCCGGTGATCTCTTCGAGCTTGGCGGCCAGCCGGCGGGCGAGGTACACACCGCGGGTGGGAATGCCGAGGAGCACCACGTCGTCGGCGCCCTTGGCGCGTTCGACGATCTCGTGGGCGATGCGGGTCAGGACCCGGGCGATGTCCTGCGCCTCGAGCACGGGGCGCGTCGCTTCTTCGGGGACCTGGGAAGTCTGGGTGTCCATGAAAAGGACCTCCTTCTCCGCCTCACGGGACGGACCTTAAAGGACGTCTGATCTACGCCGTCCACGGTACCAGGATCCGGCGCGCGGCCTCGCACCGGGAGGCCGCGGCGGCCCTCGTAAGTGGGGGTCGGTGACCATTCGGCTTGACGCATCCACGTAACGCTGCGTAACCTCACAGTGAGTTACCAGCCGCGCGACGGAGCCGCATGTCAACCATGTCGCCTGTCGTCCATGTCGTCACAGCGTCACAGCGTCCGGGAGCGTTATGTCCAGCGAATACGCCAAACAGCTCGGGGCCAAGCTCCGCGCCATCCGCACCCAGCAGGGCCTCTCCCTCCACGGTGTCGAGGAGAAGTCCCAGGGCCGTTGGAAGGCCGTGGTGGTCGGGTCCTACGAGCGCGGGGACCGCGCCGTGACCGTCCAGCGCCTTGCCGAGCTGGCGGACTTCTACGGGGTTCCGGTGCAGGAACTGCTGCCGGGCACCACTCCCGGCGGAGCGGCCGAGCCGCCGCCGAAGCTGCGCCTCGACCTGGAGCGCCTGGCGGGCGTTCCCGCCGAGAAGGCCGGTCCGCTGCAGCGTTACGCGGCGACCATCCAGAGCCAGCGCGGCGACTACAACGGCAAGGTGCTGTCGATCCGCCAGGACGACCTGCGCACCCTGGCCGTCATCTACGACCAGTCCCCCTCCGTCCTGACCGAGCAGCTCATCAGCTGGGGCGTCCTGGACGCGGACGCGCGCCGCGCGGTGGCCCACGAGGACATCTAGTCCCGGGTCAGGACC
>NZ_JBHWBP010000179.1:0-14760 GCF_042735575.1 Streptomyces sp. NPDC059564
TAGGGGTCGGAGTTGTCGTCGGCGGCCCAGGAACCGGCCAGGATCAGGTACTGGTTGGCCGCGTTCTTGCGGATGTCGCGGACGGCGAGCCCGCCGAGGTCCAGCTCGATCCCGGCGCCGAAGGTGGCCTTGGAGCCGCTGGAGAGGACCTTGTCGAAGTTGGTGACGGGCACGATCAGCGCCTTGCCGCCGGGCACGGCCGGGGCGAGCGGGGCGCGGAAGCCCAGGTAGGCGGTGGTCGTGGAGCCCGGCGCGAACTCCAGCCCCTCCACGTTGAAGCCGTCGATCTGCTTGGGCGCCTCACCGGCGGCCGTCCCCGCCGCGAAGCCGTAGCGGTTGCCGTTGGCCTTGTCCCAGGCGACGAGGTCGTCGCGGAGCGCCTTGTACGAGCGCCCGTACGCGAGCTGCGCGCTCGCCCCGGATCCGCTCACCGTGGTGGTGAACACCGTGTTCCGGGGGGCCTTGTACTCGCCGTCCTTGTTGTTGCCGAGCGAGCCCGTCCAGTAGATGGTGTCGCCGATCCGGGTCGCCCCCTCGATGTCCACCTCCTTGGTGACGCCGAGCTGGGAGCTGAAGTCCCAGGTCTTGAGCGGCGCGGCGGAGCGGGAACGGTCGTACAGGCGCAGCACGTTGGACTCGTCGTCGGCCACGACCGTGTAGCCGCCGCCGAGGTCCACGGCGGCCGAGGAGTCCGAGGCCCCGCTGAAGTAGCGGGCGTCGGCCGGGTTCTGGACGGCGGCGGAGGCCGCGTAGGAGAGGGTCTTGGTGGCGCTCTTGCCGCCGAGCCCGCTCACCTTGATGGTGAGGCTGGTGTAGCCGCGGGCGTGCGCCGAGACGGCGAGCTTGCGGACCGCTCCGGTGCCGGTGACGGTGACGTCGCCGGTGCCCGCGACGGAGGACTTGCTGGAGGCGGTGGCGCTGACGGTGAGCGCGGAGACGTCGGCCCCGCTCTGGCCCACGGTCACGTCCACGGTCTGGTCGCCGACGCCGCCCACGGCACCGGACAGGTACGAGGCGGAGAAGGAGATGGTCGGCGTGCCGTACGTGACGGCCTGCGCGGGCGCGGCCAGTCCCGCCAGGACGACGGCCGCCAGCGCGGCGGTACCCAGGTGCTTGTTCTTCATCGGTGTCCCCCACGAATCGGGCCGGGCGTGAACCACGCGGAGCGGGACTTCTTCCACTCCGGGTGCGCCAGGTCCTTGGCTTCGGTGCCGTCGCCGTAGAGGTCGGCGGCGCCGTTGTCGGTGATGAGCTGTACGCGGGCGCCGGGCACCCGCAGGTCGGGCACGTCCACGATGGCTTCCCAGCCGCCGGGGTCGGTGGTGGGCAGGTCGGCCCGCTTGACGGGGGCGTGGCCGGGGACCCCGTCCCACTGGTAGAGGGCGTAGGGGTCGGAGTTGTCGTCGGCGGCCCAGGAACCGGCCAGGATCAGGTACTGGTTGGCCGCGTTCTTGCGGATGTCGCGGACGGCGAGCCCGCCCAGGTCCAGCTCGACCGGTTCGCCGAAGGCGGCCTTCTCCCCGGCCGCGACGACCCGGTCCAGGTTGGTGACGGGCACGATCAGCGCCTTGCCGCCGGGCACGGCGGGAGCGAGCGGGGCGCGGAAGCCCAGGTAGGCGGTGGTCGTGGAGCCCGGCGCGAACTCCAGCCCCTCCACGTTGAAGCCGTCGATCCGCTTGGGGACCCGGCCCGCCGCCGTCCCGGCCGCGAAGCCGTAGCGGTCGCCGTGCGCGGTGTCCCAGGCGATCAGGTCCTCGCGCAGGCCCTTGTGGGCGGCGCCGAAGGTGACCTCGGTCGCGGCGCCGGAGCCGGTGACGCGGGTGGTGAAGACGGTGTCGCGTTCGGCCTTGAACCTGCCGTCCTTGGTGTTGCCGAGCGAGCCCGCCCAGTAGACGGTGTCGCCGACGCGGGCGGCGGCCTCGATGTCGGCTTCCTTCTTCAGGCCGAGGGCGGGGCCGAGGTCCCAGGTCTTCACGGGCGCGCCGGAGCGGGAACGGTCGTACAGGCGCAGCGCGTTGGACTCGTCGTCGGCCACCAGCGCGTAGCCGCCGCCCACGTCCACGGCGGCGGAGGCGTCGGAGGACCCGGTCAGGTAGCGGGTGGCGGGGGCCGATCCCGTCCGGGCCGAAGCCGCGTAGGACAGGACCGCGGTGGCGGTCTTCCCGCCGCGCCCGGTGACGCGCAGCGTGAGGTCGGTGTACCCCTGGTTGCGCGGCCGGACCGTCAGTGCCCGGTCGCCGCCCGGCGTGCGCTCCTGGCGTACGTCGCCCGCGTCGGCGACGGCCGGGTTGCTGGAGGAGACCACCTGGAGCCGCAGGAACCCGGCCGGGACGCCGGCCTGCTCCACGTCCACCGTGACGGCGGGGTCCCCGACGGCTCCCACGGCTCCGCTGAGGTGCCCGGCGGACAGCGCGATCGTCGGTGCGGCGTACCCCGCGTCCGCGTGGGCGGGCGCGGTCAGCCCCGCGAGGAGCAGGGCCGCGGCTCCGGCGGCGCCCACGGCACCGCAGCGGCGCGCCGGTGAAAGGCGAACGGTCACAGGGCCTCCTCTCGTGTGCGCCGTCACGTCGTGACGGCCGTCGAGAAGGTTCGGCCACCGTGGCCAACTCCGCGTGCACTTCACTTGTCGGTCCGGAAAACAGGGAGGGCCCCCGGCACGACCGTGCCGGGGGCCCTCTCACGCTTGCCTCGCTCAGACGTTGAAACCGAGCGCGCGCAGCTGCTCACGGCCATCGTCCGTGATCTTGTCCGGGCCCCACGGGGGCATCCAGACCCAGTTGATGCGAAGTTCGTTGACGATGCCGTCCGTCGCCGACTTCGCCTGGTCCTCGATGACGTCCGTCAGCGGGCAGGCCGCCGAGGTCAGCGTCATGTCGAGGGTGGCGATGTTCGCGTCGTCGACGTGGATGCCGTAGATCAGGCCCAGGTTGACGACGTCGATGCCCAGCTCGGGGTCGACCACGTCGTAGAGGGCCTCGCGGACCTCCTCCTCGGTGGCCGGCTTGGTCGACGCCTCGGGCGTCGCGTTCTCGGTCATGCCGTCTTCCTCTCGGCGTCGCCCAGAACCTGGGCGGTCGCGTCCTTCCACGCCATCCAACTCAGCAGAGCACACTTCACGCGCGCCGGATACTTGGAGACGCCGGAGAAGGCGATCGCGTCCTCCAGCACCTCCTCCATCGCCTCGTCGGGCTCCAGCTTGCCCTTGGACTGCATCAGCTCCAGGAACGTGGCCTGGATCTTCTGCGCCTCGGCCAGCTCCTTGCCGACGAGCAGCTCGTTCAGCACGGACGCGCTGGCCTGGCTGATGGAGCAGCCCTGGCCCTCGTAGGAGACGTCGGTGAGCGTCTCCCCGTCGTACTTCACGCGCAGCGTGATCTCGTCGCCGCACGTCGGGTTGACGTGGTGCACCTCGGCGTCACCGTCGCGCAGGCCGCGACCGTGCGGGTGCTTGTAGTGGTCCAGGATCAGGTCCTGGTACATCGAATCCAGCTTCACTGCGTCCTCGTCCTCATCGCCCTGGTCAGCCGAAGAAGTTCCGTACGTGCTCCAGCCCGTCGATCAGCGCGTCGACCTCGGCGGGAGAGGAGTACAGGTAGAAAGACGCTCGCGTCGTCGCGGGAATTCCGTACCTCAGGCAGACGGGGCGCGCGCAGTGGTGTCCCACGCGGACCGCGATGCCCTGCTCGTCGAGCACCTGGCCGACGTCGTGCGGGTGGATGTCGCCGAGTACGAAGGAGATCGCGGCGCCGCGGTCCTCGGCCGTGGTGGGGCCGATGATCCGCAGGTCGGGCACCTCTGCGAGGCGCTTGATCGCGTACTCGGTGATCGCGTGCTCGTGCGCGGCGATCTTGTCCATGCCGATGGCGGTCAGGTAGTCCACGGCCGCGCCGAGGCCGACGGCCTGGGCGATCGGGGGCGTACCGGCCTCGAACTTGTGGGGCGCCGGGGCGTAGGTCGAGGCGTGCATCGACACGGTCTCGATCATCTCGCCGCCGCCGAGGAACGGGGGCAGGTCCTCCAGGAGCTCCTGGCGGCCCCACAGGACGCCGATGCCGGTCGGGCCGCACATCTTGTGGCCGGTGAAGGCCACGAAGTCGGCACCGAGGGCCTGCACGTCCAGCGGCATGTGCGGAGCGGCCTGGGAGGCGTCGATCAGCACCAGCGCGCCGACGTCCTGGGCGCGCCGGACGATCGCCTCGACCGGGTTGACGGTGCCCATGATGTTGGAGACCAGCGTGAAGGAGACGATCTTCGTCTTCTCCGTGATGACCTCTTCGATGTTGGACAGGTCGAGCCGGCCGTCGTCGGTGAGGCCGAACCACTTCAGCTTCGCGCCGGTGCGCTGCGAGAGCAGCTGCCACGGCACGATGTTGGAATGGTGCTCCATCTCCGTGATGGCGATCTCGGTCTCGCGGTCGACCCGGTAGGGCTCGTCCGCCCAGCCGAGCATGTTCGCGACCAGGTTGAGCGACTCCGAGGCGTTCTTCGTGAAGATCACCTCGTCGCGGCTCGGCGCGTTGATGAAGGCGGCGACCTTGTCGCGAGCGCCCTCGTACAGCGCCGTGGCCTCCTCGGCGAGCACGTGCACGCCACGGTGGACGTTGGCGTTGTGCCGCTCGTAGTACTCGTTCAGCGCGTCGAGCACCTGGCGCGGCTTCTGCGAGGTCGCCGCGTTGTCCAGGTAAACGATCTTCTTCCCGTCGTGGACCACACGATCCAGCAGGGGGAAGTCCTTGCGGATCGCCTCGGTGTCGAGGAGGCCAGGCAGCTGTGTCACGCGGTCGCGCCACCCTTCGTGCTGTACGCCTCGTAGCCTTCCGCCTCCAGCTTGTCGGCGAGCTCGGCGCCGCCGGACTCGACGATGCGGCCTTCGGAGAAGACGTGGACGAAGTCGGGCTTGATGTAGCGGAGGATCCGCGTGTAGTGCGTGATCAGCAGCGTGCCGACCTCGCCCGTCGCGCGGACGCGGTTGACGCCCTCGGAGACCTGACGCAGCGCGTCGACGTCGAGGCCGGAGTCGGTCTCGTCGAGGATCGCGATCTTCGGCTTCAGGAGCTCCAGCTGCAGGATCTCGTGGCGCTTCTTCTCACCGCCGGAGAAGCCCTCGTTGACGTTGCGCTCGGCGAAGGCCGGGTCCATCTGGAGCTGCTCCATCGCGGACTTGACCTCCTTCACCCAGGTGCGCAGCTTGGGGGCCTCGCCGCGGATGGCCGTGGCCGAGGTCCGCAGGAAGTTGGAGACCGAGACGCCGGGGACCTCGACCGGGTACTGCATGGCGAGGAAGACGCCGGCGCGGGCGCGCTCGTCGACGGACATCTCCAGGACGTCTTCGCCGTCGAGGGTCACGGTGCCACCGGTGATGGTGTACTTCGGGTGACCGGCCAGCGAGTACGCCAGCGTGGACTTGCCGGAGCCGTTCGGACCCATGATGGCGTGCGTCTCACCCTGCTTGACGGTGAGGTCGACGCCCTTGAGGATCTCGCGGGCGCCGTTCTCGGCCTCGACGGAGACGTGCAGGTCGTGGATTTCAAGCGTTGCCATGGATACCTCAGGACTCCTGGGTGAGGGAGACGAGCACGTCGTCCCCTTCGATCTTTACGGGGTATACGGGTACGGGGCGGGTCGCGGGCAGACCCGAGGGCTTCCCGGTGCGCAGGTCGAAGGCCGACCCGTGCAGCCAGCACTCGATCATGCAGTCCTCGACCTCGCCCTCCGAGAGGGAGACGTTCGCGTGCGAGCAGATGTCGTTGATCGCGAACACCTCCCCCTCGGTGGAGACGATGGACACCGGCGTGCCGTCGAGTTCCACCCGCTTGGGGGTGTTCTCCTCCAGCTCGCTCAGCGCACAGGCCTTGAGGTAGCTCATCAGACGGACGCCGCCAGCTCGGTCTCGATCTTGGCGAGCAGGCGCTCCTCGATGTCCGCGACGCCGATCTGCTGGACGAGCTCGGCGAAGAAGCCGCGCACGACCAGACGGCGGGCGTCGTCGGCCGGGATGCCGCGGGACTGGAGGTAGAAGAGCTGCTCGTCGTCGAAGCGGCCGGTCGCGGAGGCGTGGCCGGCGCCGACGATCTCGCCGGTCTCGATCTCCAGGTTCGGCACCGAGTCGACCCGCGCGCCGTCCGTCAGGACGAGGTTGCGGTTCATCTCGTAGGTGTCGGTGCCCTCGGCGGTCTTCTCGATGAGGACGTCACCGATCCAGACGGCGTGGGCGTCCTGGCCCTGGAGCGCGCCCTTGTAGACCACGTTCGACTTGCAGTGCGGGGCCTTGTGGTCGACCAGGAGGCGGTGCTCCTGGTGCTGACCGGCGTCCGTGAAGTACAGGCCGAAGAGCTCGGCCTCGCCGCCGGGGCCCGCGTAGTTCACGCGGGGGTGCAGGCGTACGAGGTCGCCGCCGAAGGTGACCACGATCGACTTGAAGGTCGCGTCACGGCCGACCAGCGCGTTGTGCTGGGAGACGTGGACGGCGGTGTCGTCCCAGTCCTGCACCGACACGACGGTGAGCTTGGCGCCGTCGCCGACGAGGAAGTCGACGTTGGCGGCGCGCACGCCGTCACCGGTGTGGTCGATGACGATGACGGCCTCGGCGAAGGCCTGGACGTCGAAGACGGTGTGGCCGAAGGTCGTGCCGCCCTCGCCGTGCAGCGTGACGCGCACGGGCTCGGTCAGGACGGCCTCCTTGGGCACGGTCACGACCGTGGCCTTGGCGAAGGACGAGAACGCCTGCGCGGCGATCCGGTCCACCGGGGTGCCGGCCTTGCCGATGCGGGCGTCGCCGCGCTCCACGGACTCGATCGTGACCACGTCGGGCGCGTCGATCTGGGCCTTCATGGTGCCGTTGGCGACCGCGGTGCCGTCGTGCAGACCCTTGAGGCGGGCGAGCGGCGTGAAGCGCCACTCCTCCTCGCGGCCGTTGGGCACGGGGAAGTCCGCCACGTCGAAGGACGGGGGGGCGCTCATCCGGGTGGCGACGGTGGACTCGGCGGCCACCGCGATCGCGCCGGCGGTGGTGGAACCCGCCGGAATGTTCTGAGCCTCAGCCATGGCTGTCGTGTTGCTCTCTTCCTACGTCGTTACGATCCTCGGCCCGCAGGGGACACGGACCGCGGAGCTGCTGGTGGGGCGGTCGGGATTAACCGACCGAACCCTCCATCTGCAGCTCGATCAGCCGGTTCAGCTCCAGCGCGTACTCCATCGGCAGCTCCCGCGCGATCGGCTCGACGAAGCCGCGCACGATCATCGCCATGGCCTCGAACTCCGTCAGACCGCGGCTCATCAGGTAGAAGAGCTGGTCGTCGGAGACCTTGGAGACGGTCGCCTCGTGGCCCATGGACACGTCGTCCTCGCGGACGTCCACGTAGGGGTACGTGTCCGAGCGGGAGATCGTGTCGACCAGGAGCGCGTCACACAGCACGTTGGACTTCGAGCCGTGGGCGCCCTCGCCGATCTCGACCAGACCGCGGTACGAGGTGCGGCCGCCGCCTCGCGCCACCGACTTGGAGACGATGTTCGAGGAGGTGTTCGGCGCCATGTGGACCATCTTGGAGCCGGCGTCCTGGTGCTGGCCCTCGCCCGCGAAGGCGATGGACAGGGTCTCGCCCTTGGCGTGCTCGCCCATCAGGTAGACGGCCGGGTACTTCATGGTGACCTTGGAACCGATGTTGCCGTCGATCCACTCCATGGTCGCGCCCTCGTACGCCACGGCGCGCTTGGTGACCAGGTTGTAGACGTTGTTCGACCAGTTCTGGATGGTCGTGTAGCGGCAGCGGCCGCCCTTCTTCACGATGATCTCGACCACGGCGCTGTGCAGCGAGTCCGAGGAGTAGATCGGGGCGGTGCAGCCCTCGACGTAGTGGACGTAGGCGTCCTCGTCGACGATGATCAGCGTCCGCTCGAACTGGCCCATGTTCTCCGTGTTGATACGGAAGTAGGCCTGGAGCGGGATGTCGACCTTGACGCCCTTGGGCACGTAGATGAACGAGCCGCCGGACCACACCGCGGTGTTCAGCGACGCGAACTTGTTGTCGCCGACCGGGATGACCGTGCCGAAGTACTCCTGGAAGAGCTCCGGGTGCTCCTTGAGCGCGGTGTCCGTGTCGAGGAAGATGACGCCCTGCTCCTCCAGGTCCTCGCGGATCTGGTGGTAGACGACCTCGGACTCGTACTGGGCCGCGACGCCGGCGACGAGGCGCTGCTTCTCCGCCTCCGGGATGCCGAGCTTGTCGTACGTGTTCTTGATGTCCTCGGGCAGGTCCTCCCACGAAGCGGCCTGCTTCTCGGTGGAACGCACGAAGTACTTGATGTTGTCGAAGTCGATGCCCGAGAGGTCGGAGCCCCAGTTCGGCATGGGCTTCTTGTCGAACAGCTTGAGGCCCTTGAGGCGGAGCTTCAGCATCCACTCCGGCTCGGACTTCTTGGCCGAGATGTCGCGGACGACATCCTCGGACAGACCCCGCTTGGCAGCGGCGCCGGCCGCGTCGGAGTCGGCCCAGCCGTATTCGTAGGTGCCCAGGCCATCGAGCTCAGGGTGAGCAGTCTCCGTGGTCATGCGGGGTTCCTCCCGGCCGTACTTGCAGATACTGATGTGTCGGTCTGTGTGGCGCTTCGCGGAATGAACGTGGTGCACACTCCGTCGCCGTGGGCGATCGTGGCGAGGCGCTGCACGTGCGTCCCGAGCAGGCGTGAGAAGACCTCGGTCTCCGCCTCGCAGAGCTGCGGGAACTGCTCGGCGACATGGGCGACCGGGCAGTGGTGCTGACAGAGCTGTTCACCGCTGTGCGGACCGGGAGCGCTCTTCGCCGTAGCAGCGTACCCGTCCACGGTCAACGCCTTGGCCAGGGCCTCGGTGCGATCCGCGGGTGCGGCCGCCTCGACGGACTCCTGGTAGGTCTTCGCCTGCGCCTCCATGCGGGCCCGGGCGAAGGCGGCCACGGCCGCCTCTCCCTGCTCGCCGCCGCCGACGGACTGCGCGATCCAGCGCAGGGCGTCCGCGGCGAGCGTGTCGTAGGACTGGTCGAAGGCGTCGCGGCCGCAGTCGGTGAGCGCGAAGACCTTGGCGGGCCGGCCCCGGGTGCGCGCGCCGTACACGCGCTGCTCACGGGAGGCGACCACGTCGTCGGTGACGAGCGCGTCGAGGTGGCGGCGGACGGCGGCCTGGGTGAGGCCGAGACGCTGCGCGAGGTCGGCGACGGTGGAGGGACCGTGGTCCAGGATGGACCGCGCGACCCGGTTGCGGGTTGACCGCTCCCCGGTCACGAGTTCCCCCTGGGAGGTCTCGCTCATCCGTTCGCCGTATTTCACAACGCCATTGTTGCGTAATTAACCGAGCGCCGACAAGCCGTGATGGAGGCCACTCCTGGTGGCCTCTATCACTAAGGGTTACCTAATTTGTCGACGGAGAGTTAATCGGAGGGCATCGCTCCGCACTCGCGCCGAGCCCCTCCGGTGAACCAGTACAAGGCTCCCACCAGCAATCCTCCACCCACGGTGTTGCCGGGCACGGTGCACATCGGATTCCGGAAAAGATCACGGAAACCGACTGGGCCATCCAGGATCGCCAGGCTGAAAAGAGCCACGTTCGCCACACAATGTTCGAATCCGACGGCCACGAAACCCGCCACGGGCGGCCAGAGGACGAAAATCTTGGCTGTGGGCCTTGTGCGGGGGCCCCGACCCCCCACCCCCAGGACCTGGGACCCCCTCCCGGGCTCCGTAGACTCACCCCCCATGAGCAACGACCCCGCCGTGGAGATCCGCGGACTGGTGAAGCGGTACGGACCCAAGACCGCGGTGGACGGCCTCGACCTCACCGTCCCCGCCGCCTCCGTCACCGCGGTCCTCGGCCCCAACGGCGCGGGCAAGACCACCACCGTGGAGACCTGCGAGGGCTACGTCCGCCCCGACGCGGGCACCGTCCGCGTCCTCGGCCTCGACCCCGTGGCCCAGGCCGAGGCGCTGCGCCCGCGCGTCGGCGTGATGCTCCAGTCCGGGGGCGTCTACTCCGGCGCCCGCGCCGTCGAGATGCTCCACCACATGGCCAAGCTCTACGCGAACCCCCTGGACGTCGCCCCCCTCGTGGAACGCCTCGGCCTCGGCGGCTGCGGCCGCACCCCCTACCGCCGCCTCTCCGGCGGCCAGCAGCAGCGGCTCGCCCTGGCGATGGCCGTCGTCGGCCGCCCCGAGCTGGTCTTCCTGGACGAGCCCACCGCCGGCCTCGACCCGCAGGCCCGCCGCGCGACCTGGGACCTCGTACGGGAACTGCGCACCGACGGGGTCGCCGTCGTCCTCACCACCCATCACATGGACGAGGCCGAGCAGCTCTCCGACGAGGTCGCCATCATGGACGCCGGCCGGGTCATCGCCCACGGCAGCCCCGAGCAGCTGTGCCGCGGCGGCGCCGAGAACACCCTGCGCTTCACCGGCCGCCCCTCCCTCGACCTCGCCTCCCTCCTCAAGGCCCTGCCCGACGGCACCCAGGCCGCCGAGCTCACCCCGGGCGCCTACCGGCTCACCGGCACCGTGGACCCGCAGCTGCTGGCCACCGTCACCTCCTGGTGCGCCCAGCACGGGGTGCTGCCGAGCAGCCTCTCGGTGGAGCGCCACACCCTCGAAGACGTCTTCTTGGAACTGACCGGTAAGGAGCTGCGCGCATGAGCGCCGGTACGTTCACCCCCCGGCCCGGGGCCGCGCCCGTCTCCCGCATGATCGTCGCGCAGACGGCACTGGAGACCCGGATGCTGCTGCGCAACGGGGAGCAGCTGCTGCTGACCGTGATCATCCCGGCGCTGCTGCTGACCCTGTTCTCCGCCGTCGACATCGTGGACACCGGAGCCGGAAGGTCCGTGGACTTCCTCGCGCCCGGGATCCTCGCGCTCGCCGTGATGTCCACCGCCTTCACCGGCCAGGCCATCGCCACCGGCTTCGACCGCCGCTACGGGGTCCTCAAGCGGCTCGGGGCCTCCCCGCTGCCGCGCCGGGCGCTGATGGCCGCCAAGACCCTGTCGGTGCTGGTCACCGAGGTCCTGCAGATCGCCCTGCTGACGGTGATCGCCCTCGCGCTGGGCTGGTCCCCGCAGGGCGACCCGCTGTCCGTCGCCGCGCTGATCCTGCTGGGCACCGCCGCGTTCTCCGGGCTCGGCCTGCTGATGGCGGGCACCCTCAGGGCCGAGGCCACCCTGGCCGCCGCCAACCTGGTGTTCCTGCTCCTGCTGGTCGCCGGCGGGGTGATCGTGCCGCTGGAGAAGTTCCCCGGCGCCGTACGGTCCGCCCTGGAGCTGCTGCCGATCTCGGCGCTCTCCCACGGGCTGCGCGAGGTGCTCCAGCACGGGGCCGCGCTGCCCTGGAGCGACGGGGCGATCCTGGCGGTCTGGGCGGTTCTGGGCCTCGGCGCGGCGGCGAAACTCTTCCGTTGGGAGTGAATCCCTTCCCCCGTGCGTTGAGCGGGCAGGAGGATGACCGCCTCCACACATCAGCGACGCACGACCAGAACGCCGGGGGGCGGGCATGGCGCAGCGGGAAGCCGTTCTGCGGCTGGACCAGCAGTGGGCACGGATCCGCTCCGGCGCGGCGCACGCGGACCGCGGCGAGAGCGACCGGCTGCTCGGTGAGCTGATCGGGGCCCTGCGCGAGCCCGCCCGGACCGACGCCGAGTGCGCGGCCCGGCTGGGGCTGCGCCTGGGCGACCTCGCGGCCCGCCGGTTCGCGGCCGGGGACCGGGCCGGGGCGCTGGCCGCCATCGAGGAGGGTCTGCACCACGCGCAGCAGGCCGCCGGGCACGCGCCGGAGTACGCCCGGTGGTACGCCCGGGGCCTGATCAACCAGGGGGTCTGGCTGTCCTGGCCGCTGAGCGACGCCGACC
This sequence comes from Streptomyces sp. NPDC059564, assembly GCF_042735575.1. Classification (NCBI taxonomy): domain Bacteria; kingdom Bacillati; phylum Actinomycetota; class Actinomycetes; order Kitasatosporales; family Streptomycetaceae; genus Streptomyces; species Streptomyces sp. NPDC059564. The sequence goes on from NZ_JBHWBP010000179.1 coordinate 11,858, forward strand.
GGCTGCCCCGGTACCCGCTGGGCGAGGGCGGCGAGAGCCGGCCGAGCCCCATGGAGCGGGCGGCCGGCGAGCGTGCCCGTGACCTGACCCGGACCGCCGTGGAGGTGTGGGCCTCCCTGGACCAGCACGACCCCGTCAACCGGCGCGGGCTCGCGCAGGCCAAGGTCTTCCTGGGCGACCGCCTCGCCGAGCTGGGCTTCGCCTCCGACGCCGTCGCCTGGGCGGTGGACGCCGAGGCCGGGTTCCGGCGGCTGCTGCTCGCCGCCCCCGGGCCCGAGGAGGCGCAGGAGGCGGAAGAGGCCCTGGACCACATCGGCCGCCAGCTGGAACTGCGGCTGCGCTTCCTGGCGTTCGAGTCGCTGGCGGGCCTGCGCGCCGAGGGGCTGCTGCCCGAACGGCTGCTCCCCCAGGCGGTGGTGGCGGCCCGGATCCAGGGGGTCGCGGAGGCGGAGATGGCCGCCCGGCTGGGGCTGGACGCGGAGCAGGTCGCGACGATGCTGGAGGTCACCCCCTGGCTCGCGGTGTGGCGGATCGAGGTGCGCGGCGCCGACGGGCTGTGGGCGGCTCCGCCTGGGCCGTGGCAGGGCTCGGCTGAGGTGAGGAACCGGACGGCAGAGGACGTAGCGGCCGAATTGGTACGGGGGTTCATGGACTCGGCGGCCTACCCGGGCGACGGCGGCCTGTGGCGGGTCCGGGTCTGGTGGCACGAGGAGGGTGACCCGGCCGGAGCCAGGTTCCGCCTGGTCATCGGGCCCGACTCACCCACCGGCACCCCCTCGTGAAAGTTTGCACAAGGCGACCTTTACGATAGTGGCCGTGTTGAACCCCTTCGCGTACCTCGCCAGCCGCTGGACCCCGTCACCCCGGACCGTCCGGCGGGCCGCGCTCGCCGCGGTCGTCATGAGCGTGCTGATCGTCGTCACCGGCGGCGCGGTGCGGTTGACCGGATCCGGTCTCGGCTGCGACACCTGGCCCAAGTGCACCGACGACAGCCTGGTCGTGACGCAGGCGCAGGGCTTCCACGGGGCCATCGAGTTCGGCAACCGCATGCTGACGTACGTGCTCTGCGCGGCCGTCGGCGGGATCATCCTCGCGGCCCGCTCGGCGAAGCCCTGGCGGCACTCGCTGACGAGGCTCGGCTGGCTCCAGTTCGCCCTCGTGATGGGCAACGCGGTCCTCGGCGGCATCACCGTCCTGACGGGGCTCAACCCCTACAGCGTGGCCGGCCACTTCCTGCTCGCCACCACCCTGATCGCCGTCACCACCGTCACCTGGCACCGCGTCGGCGAGGGCGACACCGCCCCCCGCCCCCGCGTGCCCGGTCCGGTGCGCAAGCTCGCCTGGGCCCTGCTCGCGACCACCCTGGTGCTGATCGCGGCCGGTACGGTCGTCACGGGCTCCGGCCCGCACGCCGGTGACCGCAGCGAGATCAAGCGCATGCCGTTCGACTGGGCGGCCACCGCCCACGTGCACGCGGTCTCCGCCTGGCTGGTCTGCGCGCTCGCCGTCGCGATGTGGCTGGTGCTGCGCGTGGTGGACGCCCCGGTCGACACCCGGGCGCGCGCCCGTGACCTGCTGATCGTGCTGCTCGCCCAGGGCGCCGTCGGCTACGTCCAGTTCTTCACCGACCTGCCCGAGGCCCTGGTCGCGGCGCACATGCTGGGCTCCTGCCTGGTGTGGATCTCCGTGCTCCGCCTGGTGCTGAGCCTGCGCGAGCGCCCCGCGGAGCGGGCGGAGATCCCGGCGCAGGCCGACCCGCAGCTCTCGGCGGTCTGAGGAGCGGTCCGGGCGTCGCCCGGGATTCAGCCCCGCCCCTCCAGCCGGTAGACCCGCCGGGCGTTGCCCGCCGCGAGCATCGCCGCGACCCGGTCCGCGTCCCGCCAGGACCAGGCCCCGTCGCTGACCCAGCCGCCCAGGACCCGGCCCAGCGCCTCCCGGAAGACCAGCGCGCCGACCGCGTGCAGCTCGGGCAGGTGCCGGCCCCCGCTGGAGAAGAGCAGCTTGCCGAAGGGCGCGAGTTCCAGCAGCTCGGCCAGTACGGCGGCGGCCCGGGCCCCCGTCGCCGCGAGGGCCGGGCCGAGATCGGCGTGGACGTGCGGGTACGCCGCCGCCAGCCGGGCCGCGTGCCGGTGGTGCGGGTACCCGCCGAGCAGCACCAGCGGCGCCCCCAGGCCCGCGGTGGCCCGTACGAACCCGGTCAGCGGCCCCGGCTCCCGCTGCGCGGTGTGCAGCTGGAGCGGCAGCCCGGTGGTCACCGCGCTCCACAGCAGGTGCCGCAGGAGTACGGGGTCCCGTACGGCCCCTCCCCTGACCCGCCCGGCCAGCCACCGCCCGGCCGCCCCGCGCACCTCGCCGGGTCCGGGCGGCCCGGGGTCGTCCGCCAGGGCCCGGGCGTACCCGGTGGCGGCCCCGCAGCCGAAGGCGACGGCCGAGGCGGCGGCGTGGTGGACGGCTCCGCCGAGGTTGGCCAGGAAGGCGGCGACGGTCCCGGAGGTGTCGGCGGCCTGCTCGGCCAGTAACTCCAGCCGGACCACCTCGAAGGCGTCCGCGTCCCCGGCGAGGGCCATGTCCTCGGGGCCGTCCAGGTCCCCCGGCGCTCCCGTGTCGACCAGGTACGCGCCGACTCCGGAGCCGCGCAGCAGCAGCCGCCCGGTCTCGGCGGCCCCGAGCTCGCGCCGCCGGGCGAGGTAGCGGGCGGGCGCGCAGTGCGGCTCCAGCCCGAGCAGGGGCGGGCACCAGCGGCGTACGGCGAAGCCGGTCTGGGTGTCGAAGAAGGTGGTGCCGGCGGCGGGCGGGCCCTCGGAGTCGATCAGCTGGGCCTCGAAGGTGCCGAGGCCCAGCTCCGTTCGGAGGACTCCGTGGCAGTGCTGGTCCACCAGGGGCGGCGTTTCGATCGTCCGGGC
>NZ_JBHWBP010000180.1:0-14669 GCF_042735575.1 Streptomyces sp. NPDC059564
ACAAGTACCGGGCTCGGCTCTGGTTCGAAGTTTGATTAACCGGAGGAGGCCCGACGACCGCCCCCGCCCTCTCCGCCGACGGCGGCCGGCCCATGACAGGTGGGGTGTCACGCGAGCCAGATCTTGTCGAAGCGGGCCCAGTCGAGGGTGTTGGCGGGAGCGGTCTTGGACACCCCGCGCACCTTGGGCGCGCTGGCGACGATCCAGTCCGCGAAGCCCCAGATCAGGAAGCCGCCCTCGTCGTGGAGACGGCGCTGCATGCGCTCGTAGAGGGCGGCGCGCTGCTTCTCGTCGCGGGTGGACTGGGCCTGCTGGTAGAGGTCGTCGAAGTCCTTGTGCTGCCACTTCGTGGCGTTGGTGGTCGAGCCGGTCAGCAGCCGCTGCGAGATGTGGGACTCGATGGGCATGGCGCCCGAACGGTACGAGGCGAACGTCCCCGAGGACAGGATGTCCTTCCAGTACGTGTCCTTGTTGCCCACCTTGACCTCGACGGTGACCCCGGCCTTCGCCGCCTGCTCCTTGAAGATGCCGGCGGCCTCGACGAACCCGGTGGCGGCGGGGGCGGTGTCGAGGGTGACCTTCAGTCCCTCGGCTCCGGCCTCCTTGAGGAGCGCGCGGGCCTTTTCAAGGTCCTGGGTGCGCTGCGGCAGGCTGCTCGCGTAGTACTGGCACCCCTTGCCGAAGAGGTCGTTGCCGATCTCACCCGCGCCGGAGAGGGCGCCGTCCACGAGTTCCTTGCGGTCGGCGATGAGGAAGAAGGCCTGGCGGACCCGGGGATCGTCGAACGGGGGGCGGTCGGTCTTCATGACGAAGCCCTGCATGGCGCTGCCCGGGAGCCGGACGATGTCGATCTTTCCCTTGCCCTCGTGGGTGCGGGCGGTGGCCGGGTTCAGTTCGTGGGCGTACTCGACCTGGCCTCCGAGCAGGGCGCTGACGCGTGCCGACTCCTCGGAGGCGATGACGAACTCCAGCTCGTCGAGATGGGGTGCGCCCTCCCAGTAGGCGTCGTTGCGCTTGACGACCAGGGAGCTTCCGGGCTTGAAGGACACAAAGCTGAACGGGCCGGATCCGACGGGCTTGTCGAAGGCGGCGGCGTCCTTGGGGACGATGTACGCGCCGAACGCCGCGAGGACGTTGGGGAATTCGGCGTACGGTCGCTTGAGCTTGAACTCGACGGTGGCGGCGTCCACGGCGCGGCTCGCGTCGAGGTCGATGGGCTCCAGCGAGGCCTTGGCCCGGAAGGTGCCCTTCGGGTCGGCGATCCTGCGGTAGCTGTAGAGGACGTCCTCGGCCGTGACCGGCCTGCCGTCGTGGAAGGCGGCCTTGCGCAGGGTGATCCGCCAGGTGTCGAGGGCCTCGTTGGGGTCCCAGCGCTCGGCGAGCCGGGGCACGGCGGCGAGGTCGGCGCCGAAGTCGGCAAGCTTGTCGAACAGGGCCTTCGCGCGGGCGGCGTCGACGAAAAGGTTCGCGGCGTGCGGGTCGAGGGTCTCGTTGGCGCCGCCGCCGGCGAAGGCGGCACGCAGCCGGCCGCCGGACTTGGGCGCGCCGTCCGCGGCATCCTTGGCGTCCGGAGTGGTGCCGCCGGTGCCGCATCCGGCCGTGACCGCGAGGGCGGTGGCACCGGTGGCGATCAGGAAGCCTCTGCGGGCGAGGCTGGAACGAGGGTCGTTCATGGGGTGGTGTCTCCGTTGCTGCGGTGGGGCATGAGCCGGGCGATGAGGTGGAGGCGGTCGGAACTCGTGGTCCCGTGCGGGGGGTCGCCTTCGCTCCAGGACGGTTCGGTGCGGGGGCCTGGGCCGTCATGCAGGGCGAGGACCTCGAACCCGGCCGAGGCGAGGAAGTGCCGGAGCTCCTGCGGGAAGAGGAGGCGCCAGGCGGAGTGCTGCTCCTGCGGTGCCGATCCGTCGTCGGCGGTCCAGGTGCGGCGGCGGCGCAGGAGTTGTGCGCCGTGGTCGATCCACAGGGTGGTGTGCGACGTGTACGTGGTCCCGCGCCAGCCGAACGCGGCGGCGCGCGGGCCGTCGAGCAGCTCGGTGCTGCCGAGGAAGAAGGCCCCGTTGCGCATTTCCGCGACGAGGAGTCCGCCGGGGGTGAGGTGGGCGCGGCAGCGGGCGAGGAAGGCCGTCAGGTCGTCGTTGGTGTGGCAGTACAGCAAGGCACTGTCCAGGCAGACGATCGCGTCGAACGCGGCCCCGAGGTCGAAGTGCCGCATGTCCGCGAGCCGGTAGTCAGGACCGGGGTGGTGGGAGCGGGCGTGCGCCAGCATGGCCTCGGCGGTGTCGATACCGGTGACCCGCCGGCCTGCCTCGTGGTGCAGCCAGGCCGCGTCGCGGCCGGTGCCGCAGCCCACGTCGAGGACGCGGGGACCGGCGCCGTGCCGGGCCAGCACGTCCTCGGTCCAGCGGGCCGCGAGGTGGTCCCGGTCGGGGAAGCGCTCTTCGTACAGCTCGGGATGGTCGGTGAGGAGATTTCCGCTGGTGGCAGGGGTCATCGGGTCTCGCTTCGGGGACGGGCGGGGGCAGGCGCGGACAGCGTCTCCGGGACCGCGGGCTCCGGCAGCGCGCGCCGCCGGTCCAGACGGGCCACGGCCGCCGCCGAGGCCAGGCCGAGGGCGAGGCAGCACCCGTACGGGAGCCAGGTCAGGCCGGTGCTGCCCGCGGTGTCCATGGACCAGCCGATCGCGGCGCTGCCGACGGCGGCCGCGATCCCGGACACCGCGTAGAAGAAGCCGTAGAGAGTGCCGGTCAGGTTCTCGCGGCCGAAGGCCGGTATCAGCTCCATGACGAACGGCTGGGCGATCATCACGCCGAGGTGCAGCAGCAGCGCTCCGGCCAGGATCGGGAGCAGGTAGGCCGGGTGCGGGGTCGGGGCGCCGGCGACGAGGACCGGTGGGACGAAGCCCAGGCCCATCACGCCGAGTCCGGCAGCGATCCAGCGGGCGCGGCTGCCCCGGGCCTTGAGCGATTTGGTGATGCGCAACTGGAACAGCAGGTTCGCGATCGTCCCGGCGAGGAACAGCAGCCCGATCGAGCCGTCCCGGCCGGACGCCCGCACCGCTGCGTCGGGCAGCAGCAGGTAGAGCTGGCTCTGCAGGCCGTACATGCCGACCATGGCGAGGCAGAACGCGAGGAAGCGGCGGTTTCCGGCTGCTTCGCGCCAGTCGTCGAGCAGGCCGGTGTCGGGGGCCGGGGCTTTGCGGGCGGGTAGCACGAGCAGCTGTGCGAGGGTGAGGACGGCGAACACCCCGGCCGCGGTGACGGCGGCGGTACGGAAGTCGACGAGCAGCAGCAAGGTGCCGAGCAGCGGGCCGAGCAGCGCGCCGGTGGTGGCGAAGACGTTGAAGAGGGCGAAGGCCTCCGCCTTGCGCCCGCCGGCCTCCTGGGCGACGTAGGTGCGCACGGCGGGGTTGAAGAGGGCCCCCGCGAGCCCGCTGAGTATGGACGCGGCGAGCAGCAGCGGCAGGCTGTCGCCGAGCGCGAACAGGGCGAACCCCACGGTCCGCAGGGCGCAGCCGGCGATGATCACGCCGCGGGCGCCGAGCCGGTCGGCGGCCGAGCCGCCGATGAGAAAGAGCCCCTGCTGGCTGAGGTTGCGCAGTCCCAGCACCACGCCGACGACGGCCGCCGAGAGCCCCAAGTCATCGGACAGGTGGGTGGCGAGGTACGGGATGAGCAGGTAGAAGCCGGTGTTGACACCCAGCTGGTTGACGAGCAGGAGCCGCACGGCGGGTGGGAAGCTGGATACCGAGGTGAGGGTCTTCACCGTACGGCCTCCACGTGGGCCCGTCTGACGCCCAGGCCGGGGCGGTTCGCGGCCCGTACGGTGCCGTCGGTACCCCCGATCCCCGCCCACGGGTCGTCGGCGAGCAGCAGGTGTCCGTCGAGGTCCACCCAGCGGGCCCGGTCCGCGAGGTGTACGGCGGGTGCGATGCCGAGCGAGCTGGCGGCGAGGCAGCCGAGCATCAACTCGGTGCCGCTGCCGCGCAGGGCTTCGTATATCCGCAGGGCAGCCCGTACTCCGCCGCATTTGGCCAGTTTGACGTTGACGCCGTGCACCAGTCCGGCGAGGGCTGCGGCGTCCTCGTAGGAGACGGCGTCCTCGTCGGCGATGACGGGGACCGGGGACTCCTTCGCCACGCGGGCCAGGACGTCGGGACGGCCGGGCGCGATGGGCTGCTCCACCGCGGTGACGCCGAGGGCGGCGAAGCGCGGAAGGAGCTCCAGGCTCTGACGTTCGGTCCAGGCCCCGTTGGGGTCGAGCAGCAGCTCCGCGTCGGGGGCCGCCGTGTGTACGGCTGCGACGCGGGCGAGGTCGTCCGCCGGGTCCGGGGCTCCAGCCTTGACCTTGAGGACGCTGAAGCCGTGGCCGGCCAGGCGTGCGGCCCGGGCGGCCGCGAGGCCGGGCGCGACGATGCCGATCGTACGCGCGGTGGCCGCGGCCGGCGGGGCGTCCGTGCCCAGCAGCTGGTGGGCGGGCCGGCCGGCCCGTTTGCCGACCAGGTCGAGCAGGGCGGCTTCGAGCGCGGCGAGCACGCCGGCCGGCAGGGCGCCCGCCCGGTATTGCGCCCATGCGCTCTCGGGGTCGGGGAAGGCTTCGACGGCCGGGCGTGCGGCGGCCAGGTGGGCGAGGATGCGTGCGGTGGGCAGCCCGAGGTAATCGCTGCTGACGGCTTCACCCCAGCCGCGCAGGCCGCCGTGTTCGATGCGGACCCACACGGCGTCGCGGCGGTCCATCACCGAGCGGGAGATGCGCAGCGGCTCGGCCAGTCGCAGTTCGGTGGTGTGCCAGGTGAGCTTCATGCGGCGCCTCCCTGCGCGGGTACGGAAACACGTGGGCGGGCGGCGGCCACGGGATCGACGACGGTGCGGCAGCGGGCCCAGCCCACGGCCTCGGCCGCCTCCGGGTGGCGGATCTCCAGCGGACGGACGGCGAGTTCGGCCCGGTCCAGGCCATGGGCGTGGCAGAAGTCGTCGTCGTAGACGGTGCCGAGGTAGCGGTGCGGCCCGTCGGGGAAGACGGTCGCCACCACCGCCCCCGCTTCCACCCGGGCGGCCCAGGCGGAGACCAGGGCGACGGCGCCCGTGCTCCAGCCACCGCTGACGAAGCTGGTACGGGCGAGCCGGCGGCAGGCGTCCACCGCCTCTGCCGGGCCCACCCAGTGCACCTCGTCGAAGGCGTGGTGGGCGACGTTGCGCGGGTGGATGCTGCTCCCGAGCCCGCGCATCAGGCGGGGGCGAACGGGCTGGCCGAAGATCGCCGAGCCGACCGAGTCGACGCCGATCACCTTCAGCCGCGGCCAGCGGCGGCGCAGCGGGCCGATGAGCCCGGCGCTGTGACCGCCGGTGCCGACACTGCAGACGAGGACGTCGAGGTGGTCCAGCTGGGCGGCGAGTTCGGCGGCCATCGGGAGGTACCCGGCCGCGTTGTCGGGGTTGTTGTACTGGTCCGGCCAGTAAGCCTCCGGCATCCGGTCGAGCAGCTCGCGCAGCCGGGTGATCCGAGCGGCCTGCCACCCCCCTTCGGGAGCGGGACGGTCGACGAGCTCCAGGTGGGCTCCGTAGGTACGCAGCAACTGGCGCATCGACGCTTCGAGTTCGGTGTCGCCGACGAGGAAGACAGGGTGCCCGAGGGCCTGGCCCGCGAACGCGAGACCGATGCCGAGCGTGCCGGAGGTCGACTCGACCACGGGCGCCCCCGGGCGCAACTCACCGCGCCTGCGGGCGCCCCGGAGCATGGAGAGCGCCGCGCGGGCCTTCATCCCGCCCGCGCCGAGGCATTCGAGCTTGGCCCAGAACCCGGGTTGCGGGTAAGGGAGTTCGGTTCGGATCCGAGCCAGCGGGGTGCCCCCGGCCAAGGACAGCAGGTCAGCGTTTCCCACGTCGGCAGGCGGCCGGTGCAGCAGGGGGGCGGTGGTCACCGGGCGCCTCCGTAGCGGTGGATGACCCCGGGGCCGCCGTCGAGCCAGAAGAAGGGGTAGGGCTCGGCGGACACGGCGCTCACTCCGGCCCCGAGGAAGCGGGGCAGGACGGCGCTGCCGGTCTGGGCGAACACCACCAGGGGCTTTCCGGTGGCCCCGGCGTGGTCGAGCAGCGGCTGGAAGCTGCCGTTGCCGAGGGTCATGCCGGAGGCGAGGATCGCGTCGCAGGCGTCCAGCTCCGCCAGGGCGTCCGTCCGTACGGCCTCGCCCCACTCCGTGGTGCCGCCCTTGAGGTCGCAGGGCACGTAGCCGGCGCCGCGCTCGCGCAGCTGTTCCAGCAGGGAGTTGACGACGCCGACGACGAGGACTCGTTGCGGGCCGCTCGGCAACAGGTCTATGACCGCGCGGGCGCGCGCCCTGGAGCGGTGCAGGGAGCTGCCGGCGGGCAGGGCGTACGGGCGGGCCCCGTGGTCGGCGGTGTGCGGCCGTACGGACATCAGGTAGGCGTCGAGCGCCGCGATCCGCACGGGAAGCAGCTGGTGGTCGAGCAGTTCGGCCACGGTGGCGCCGACGCAGTCGTCGAGCGCGCGGGCGGGCAGGGCGCCCGGCTCGACGGCGCAGGATCCGACGGCCGCGCCGAGGCGCAGGCTGAGGACCTCGTTGCGGTAGCCGCTCGCGCGGCCTTCGTGACGTACCGCCTGGGCGGTGGTGAAGGCGAGCGCGATGCGCTGCTCGGCCGGGCCGGGGCCGTAACCTCCGGTGCGGACGTGCGCGACGAGCTGGTCGACCGTGCGGACGGTGGGCTCATGCAGGGTGGGAGCGGTCATGCGAGCACCACCGAGGGCAGCTCGGCCGAACACGCTCCGAACGTGGGGTGCAGGCGGGCGAGGAACCGCTCGGCGCTCTCGCGGGCGCCGCTGCCCCGGGTGTCGGCGGTCATGACGTGGCCGAGGTACTCGTTGTTGCTGGTCGCCGCCCGTACAGGGCGGCCCGGCTCGGCGAGGGCGAGTTCCAGGACCTCGGGCTCCTCGCGCACGCCGTCGGCGCCCTCGATGCCGGTGAGGATGCCGGTGGTGTCGGGGAGCAGGAAGACGATGGCGGCACTGTGCACGCCGGTCGCGCGTGGGGTGAGGTCCGGGATGCGACCGAGGGCCACCTCGACGCAGGCAGCGGCCAGGTCGACGCCCGTGACGTGGCGGACCAGTTCGGTGATGCGGTTGCCGGCCGGGCGGGGGTTCACCTCGACCACCCTGGGTCCATCGGGGGTCAGTTTGATCTCCGTGTGGCAGACCACGTGGTCCAGGCCGAGGGCCTTGATCGCCGCCACCGCGGTGTCGGCCGCTTCGCACTCCAACTGGGCCGCGAGGCCCGCCGGGAACATGTGGCCGCTCTCGATGAAGGCGGGCGCCCCGCCGACGCTCTTGTCCGTGACGCCGACGACATGCGTGGCACTGCCGAAGGAGACGGTCTCGACGCTGACTTCGGGGCCGGTCAGAAGCTCTTCGAGGAGGACGACGGTCGTACGGTCCTGTCCCCGCGCGTTGACCGGGAATGCGGCCAGCGCCCGGCAGGCCGCATCCAGCTCCCCCTCGTCGCGCACCTCGCGGACCAACATCCCGCCGCACAGGTCCACAGGCTTGACGACCAGCGGATAGCCGATCTCCCGGGCGGCCTCAGCCGCCCGCTCCGCGTCCGCGCACAGCGCGAAGCGGGGGCCGGGCACCCCGGCCTCGGCCAGCACCCGGCGGGTCAGATCCTTGCGGCAGGCCGCCTCGACCGCGGACGCGGCGGGGCCGGGCAGGCCGAGGCGCTCAGCCGTACGGGCGACCGCCGGCAGGTAGTAGTCGCAGGAGGAGACGACCCCGTCGAACCCGAGCACGTCATGCAGCCGCTCCAGGTGCGGCAGCAGTGCGTCGATGTCGTTGGTGTCCGCGGTGATGAGGTTGCGTGCGGCGAGCAACGGGTGCGGCCCGTCGGCGGGGGCTGCGCGCAGGTAGTGGTGCAGGTCCCTGGTGACGAACGTGAACTCGTGCCCGCTCTCACGGATGGCCCTGGGCAGCAGCCTGCTCATCGACCCCACCCAGCTCTCGATAACCAGCAGATGTCCCACGGGACTTCCTCTCAGACCGCCGTCACTGCTCGTGGTGCGTACGAGCCGGTCCGGACACTATCGGAAATCGTTTTCATTTCCAACAGGACGGATTTCGGGTAGCCTGCCGCTCCTGGAACCAAGGACTGAGGCGGAGTGATGAGAGATCGGATGCGGGATCAGGAGATCGGCCCGTACCTCGTACGGCACGCAGGACCCGAGGACGTGGCGGGCGCGCGGAGCGTCATGCTCGACACCTTCTACCGGGAGTTCGACTACGGGTACGTGCCCAGCTGGCACGACGACGTCGTCGACATCGAAGGCACGTACGTGAGACACCCGCGCCACACCCTCGTGGTGGCGGTACGGAACGGTGAGGTGGTGGGCACCACCGCGCTGAACTCACGGGGCCCGGTCCACCCGCCGCACCCCCGCCGGCTCGCCGAGCGCTACCCGTCAGGGCGCACCGCTCAGCTCCTGCGCGTGTACGTGCGGCCGGAGCACCGCCGCCACGGGCTGGCCCGCGCGATGGTCCGGGCCGCGTGCGACTTCGCCGCGAGCGTGCCCGGCTACGAGAGCATCTACCTGCACACCAATGTCGACATCCCCGGCGCGGAGGGGTTCTGGCGCAGCCTCGCGACCGAGGTGTTCGACGCCCGCGAGACGGGCGAGCACGGCGGATACGGGACGGTCCACTTCGAGATCCCGGTCCCGGCTCCGGCCGCCGCCATCAGGTGACCCGGCGCTCCTCCAGCGGTGCCCGCATGAGGCATGGCCCCCACCAGCAGCCTCCGCTCCCCCGAAGTCCCCGGCTTCAGCGCCACTGCCGACCGGCCACGGACCGGACGTGCGACCATGTTGCGACCACCATGGCTCCGGACGCACGAAAGGCCGCCCTCTCACGTATGAGAGAACGGCCTCCGACCTGCGTTTCCGCATGGTCGGGACGACAGGATTTGAACCTGCGACCCCTTGACCCCCAGTCAAGTGCGCTACCAAGCTGCGCCACGTCCCGATGGCCCTCTGACCTGGGGTTTCCCCTGGCCGGACCAGCACGAGAACAATACCGCACTTCCCGGGGTGGTCGCGCGCGGGTTTCCGTGGTCGGCGCGAACTGACATAGAGGGTGACCGGTGCTTGACCTGAAGTCCGCTTGAGGAAGCACAGTTGCTGTATGACGCAGCTAACCGCGGACACGGAGTTCCGCTACGAGGATCTGGGCCGGCTCATCGCGCTCATGACCGGGGCCGAGAAGCACGGGCCCGCCGCCACCTCCACGCTCGACGCGCTGTGGGTGCTCTACGACCGGGTCCTCCGCGTCGGGCCCGGGACCGCCGGGGATCCGGGGCGGGACCGGTTCCTGCTGTCCAAGGGGCACGGGCCGATGGCGTACTACGCGGTGCTCGCCGCGAAGGGGTTCTTCCCCGTCGAGTGGCTGAGCGGATTCGGGTCCTACGACTCCCCCCTCGGGCACCACCCCGACCGGACGCTGATCCCCGGCGTGGAGATCGGCAGCGGCTCGCTCGGGCACGGGCTCCCGCTCGGCGTCGGCAGTGCGCTCGGGCTGCGGGCGCAGGGGCTGGACGACCCGGCCGTGTGGGTGCTGATCGGGGACGCGGAGCTCGACGAGGGCAGCAACCACGAGGCCCTCGCCTACGCCGGGTCGTCCGGGCTGGAACGGCTGCACACCCTGGTCATCGACAACGACTCCGCCACCCACGGCTGGCGCGGCGGGATCGCCTCCCGCTTCGAGGCGGCGGGCTGGACGGCCGCCACCGTGGACGGCCGCGACCACGAGGCGCTGTACGCCGCTTTCACCGCACCGCATCCGGGCCGGCCGCACGCCGTCGTCGCCCGCGTCGAGAAGAAGTTCTGAGGAGGGGGCGTCATGGACGTCACGGACACCATGCGCGAACGGTTCGTCTCGGTCACGTCGGAGCTGCTCGACGAGGACCACCGGCTGGCGGTCGTGCTCGCCGAGATCACCATGGACGGGTTCCGGCCCGCCCGGCAGCGCCACCCCGACCGGGTGATCAACGTGGGGATCCGGGAGCAGCTGCTCATCGGTGTGGGCGGCGGGCTGGCCCTCACGGGTCTGCGGCCCGTGGTCCACACCTTCGCCAGCTTCCTCGTGGAGCGCCCCTTCGAGCAGGTCAAGCTGGACTTCGGGCACCAGGACACGGGCGGGGTGCTGGTCAGCGCCAGCGCCAGCTACGACTGGCCGGCCGGCGGGTTCACCCACATGGCGCCCGGTGACGTGGCGCTGCTGGACACGCTCGACGGCTGGACGGTCCACGTGCCCGGCCACCCCGACGAAGCCGAGGCGCTGCTGCGCCACGCCTACGCCGCCGGGGACGACAAGGTGTACGTCCGCCTCAGCCAGCTGTCCAACGCCCGGCCGCGCCCGGTCGGCGACCTGCGTTTCCAGACCGTACGCACGGGACGCGCGGGCGTGGTCGTCGCCGTCGGGCCCACGCTGGACGAGGTCCTCGCCGCGACCGAGGGCCTCGACGTCACCGTGCTCTACGCCGCCACCGTGCGGCCCTTCGACGACGCGGCCCTGCGCACCGCCGTCGGGCACGCCGCGCCGGACGTCGTCCTGGTCGAGCCGTACCTCGCCGGCACCTCCGCGGCCGCCGCCGGGCAGGCCCTGATGGAGGTCCCGCACCGGATCCTGCCGCTCGGCGTCGGCCGGGCCGAGCTGCGCCGGTACGGCACGACCGGGGAGCACACCGCCGCCCACGGCCTGGACGCGGCCTCCCTGCGGCAGCGCGTCACCGGGTTCCTGCGCTGAGCGCCCGGGGCGGGGGCCGGCGTGCCCCCGCCCGGCCCCGCGCCGTCAGCCGTGCCGGTCCTCCCGGCCGTGCAGCAGCGCCACCAGCTCGGCGGCGAGCGCCTTGACCGTGTTCAGGCCCTGCGTGCCCCACCTCCGCGGTACCACGTCCACCGCGCACACCGTCCCCAGGACGATGCCCCGCCGGTCGACGAGGGGCGCGCCCAGGTAGGAGCGCACCCCGCTCTCGTCCACGACCGCGTTGCCCGCGAAGCGCGCGAAGTCCCGTACGTCCTCCAGGACCAGGGCCCGGCGCCGCACCACCACGTGCGGGCAGTAGCCGTGGTCGCGGGCCAGCACCCGTGCCGGGTAACCGCCCTGCGCGGCGCCCGCGCCGTGGTGCAGGCCGGCGAAGAACTGCCGTTCCTCCCCGACGAAGTTGACCCCGGCGTGCGGGGCGCCCAGCGTGCGCGCGACCCGCGCCGCGAAGGCGTCGAGTTCGGTGTCCACCCGTTCCCCCAGGCCCAGTTCGCGCAGCCGGACGGCGCGCGCCGGGGCCTCCCGGTCCACCGGGGTGAGCAGCAGGTGGCCGGTCGATTCGTAGTAGGTCATGGCGGTTCCCCCGGATCCGAGTGGGCTTGCCTGGCGGTGGAGAGCAGATGGTGGACGAGGGCCGCGAGGGTGCTCGTACCGGACCGGGTCAGCCGCGCGTCGCACCGTACGACGGGGACGCCCGGGTCGAGTCCGACCGCTTCGCGGACCTCCTCGGCGGTGTAGCGGTGGGAGTCGTCGAACTCGTTGACGGCGACGACGAATCCGATCCCGCGCCGCTCGAAGAAGTCGACGGCGGGGAAGCAGTCGTCCAGACGGCGGGTGTCGGCGAGCACCACGGCTCCGAGGGCGCCCGCGCACAGCTCTTCCCACAGGAACCAGAAGCGCTGCTGCCCGGGCGTGCCGAACAGGTAGAGGACGTGCCGGTCGTCGAGGGTGAGGCGGCCGAAGTCCAGCGCGACCGTCGTCGCCGTCTTGGTCTCCACCCCGTCGAGGGGGTCGGCGGACTCGCTCAGCCCGCTGAGGAGTTCCTCCGTGCACAGCGGCTCGATCTCGCTGACCGCGCCCACGAAGGTGGTCTTTCCCGCCCCGAACCCGCCCGCGACCAGGATCTTCAGGGTCGCGGGCAGGGCGGGGGCGTCACAGCCGCCGGCGTAGGCCATCGAGCACCGCCCGTAGCAGGGTCTGGTCGTCGTCGGCGAACGAGCCGCTGCCGCCCGGGAAGCGGGGCGCCCGTACCGAGACGGCCCCGTACTCCATCAGGTCGGACAGCAGCACCTTCACCACCACCGCCGGGAGCCGCAGCTGCCCGGCCACCTCGGCGACGGTCACGGCGGCCGTGCCCGCGCAGATCCGCAGCGCGAGGGTGTGTTCGGCGCCGAGCGGGACGCGCGGCCGGACCCCGGTGGCGGTCACCAGGGACAGCAGGTCGAGGTGGACGGCGGCCCGGGTGCGGCCGCCGCTCGCGGTGTACGGGCGCGTGACGCGGCCCGCCGAATCGTCCAGCCAGGGCGTGTCGCGCGGTGCGCCGGATCCGTGGGCCCCCCTCGCCCAGGTCCTCATCGCTCCGCGTCGGCGGTGTGCGCGGGGCGGCGCGGCGGGGCGGCCAGGTACGGCCTGACGCTCTTGACCAGCATCGCCATCTCGTAGCCCAGTACGCCCGCGTCGGCCTCCCGGTCCGCGAGCACCGCCAGGCAGGTCCCGGAGCCCGCCGCGGAGACGAAGACGAGGGCCGTGTCCAGCTCGACCACCACCTGCCGGACCTCCGCCCCCTCCCCGAAGCGGGCTCCGGCGCTGCGGCCCAGCGAGTACAGGCCGGAGGCCAGGGCGGCCATGTGGTCGGCGCTGTCCGGGTCCAGGCCGTGCACGCAGGTGACGAGCCCGTCGGCGGTCAGCAGCACCGCGCTGCGGGTGTACGGCACGCGTTGGACCAGGCCGCCGAGCAGCCAGTCGAGGTCCGAGAGGCTGCTGGTCTTCGTCGCCACTTCGCCTGCCATGGGGGTGTGCTCCTTGCTGGGGTGAGGGGTCCGGGCGTGGGGCCCGGTTCATGCCTGCTGCTCCGACTGGGCGAGTCCGAAGCCGCGCTGGAAGGCCGCCATCAGGCCCGGGTCGTGTACGGGCTGCTCGGCTTCCGGGGCCCGCCGCGGGGCGGGGGTCTCGCGCAGCTGGGGCGCGAGGTGCTGCTGGGCCCGGCGCCGGGGCAGCGCCGGCCGGTCCTCGTCGACGCGGGCGGGCGGCACGGTCGCGTACCCGGGTTCCGGCGACGCCTGCGGCGGTACGGGCGACAGCGCGGCTCCCGCCCCGGCCGGTGCGGGCCGGGCGGGCGCGGCACCGGGAGCGGGAGCGGCCGGAGCCGGGGCCTCCGCCTCCGCCCTCCACATGCGCTCCCGATCCGGCTCCGCGTCCGGCCAGGGCGGCGGCGCCGGCATCTCCGCGCCCCGCTCCCCCTCCGGCCAGGGGCCCGGCACGTGTACGCGTACGGGTTCCAGCGGAGGGACCGCGCTCCCCTCGCCGGTCCCCCACGAGGTGGCCCGCGACCCGCCCGCCGCGTCGGCGGCGCCCGGGGCCTCGGCGCCCAGCAGGGTCCGGGGCAGCACGAGCACGGCGAGCACCCCGCCGTAGATGTTGGACTTCAGCTCGACGGCGATGCCGTGGCGCCGGGCCAGTGCGGCGACGACGTAGAGGCCGATGCGGCCGTCGGCCAGCAGGTGCCGGACGCTGACCTGGTCGGGGTCGTCCAGCAGGGCGTTCATCCGGTGCTGTTCCTCGGTGGGCATGCCCAGCCCGCGGTCCTCGACCTCGACGGCGATCCCGGCCGTGACCCGCTCCGCACGCACGACGACGTCGGTGTCGGGGGCGGAGAACACGGTGGCGTTCTCGACGAGTTCGGCCAGCAGGTGCACCACGTCGGCGACGGCGTGTCCGCGCACGGTGCCGCCCGCCGGGGGCACGACCTTGACCCGCGTGTACTGCTCGACCTCCGCCACCGAGGAGCGCAGCACCTCGCTCAGGTCGATGGGCCGGGTCCACTGGCGCCGCGAGGCCGACCCGCCGAGCACGGCGAGGTTCTCGGCGTGGCGGCGGATCCGGGTGGCGAGGTGGTCGACGTGGAAGAGCTCCTTGAGCAGGTCGGGGTCCTCGACGGAATCCTCCAGATCGTCGAGGAGGGAGATCTCGCGGTGCACGAGCGACTGAAGGCGACGCGCGAGGTTGACGAAGACCTCCACCTTGCGGTCGCTGTCGCTGGGAGCGGCCGGGACGGCCAGGCGTACCAGCGTCGTGTGCGCCTGTTCACGGGCGCCCCGCAGCTCCTGCGCGAGCAGCCAGAACTCGTCCACCCCGGCGGGATCGGAGGCCGGCGCCGCGCCGGTCGGGCCCCCGCGCACGGGCCGGCCCGGGTTCTCGCCGCGCTCCAGCCGCTCGGCGGCCGTGCGCAGCTCCTGGCGGCCGCGCACGCTGGAGCGGCGCAGGGCCTCGCAACGGTCGCGGACGGCCTTGGCGGAGCGCTGGGCGCCGAGGAGGGCGGCGGCGAGGGCGCCGACGAAGAGCAGGGCGCAGCCGGTGAGCACGGGCCAGAGCCGGGCGTCGCGTTCCCCGGCGCCGCCGCCGAGCTGGAGGGTGAAGATCACCGCGGCGGCGCCGCTGAGCCCGGCGGCGAGGGTGGGGAGGACGGCCGCGCGGAGCAGTTGGGGGCGTATCTGCCGGCCGGGTCCGGTGACGGCGTGTCTCGACGGGGAGTGGCGGGCGGCGCGGAGTCCGGACATCGGCGTCCTCGGTACGTGGGGCCCGGCCCCCAGCGGTCCCGGGGCCCGGTGTTGATCACCGGATACCCACGCTAG
>NZ_JBHWBP010000181.1:0-14494 GCF_042735575.1 Streptomyces sp. NPDC059564
GTTCCTGCTGCCCGCGCTGGTGCTGCTGGGCGCGCTCGTCGTGCAGCCCATCGGCTACTCCCTCTACCGCAGCCTCTTCGACCGCTCGGGGGACGTGTTCGTCGGGGCGGACAACTACCGGGAGATCCTCACCGATCCGACGATCCGTACCGCCCTGCGCAATACGGCGCTGTGGGTGGTGCTGGCCCCGACGACGGCCACCGCCCTCGGTCTGATCTTCGCGGTGCTGACCGAACGGGTGCGCTGGGGAACGGCGTTCAAGCTGCTGGTGTTCATGCCGATGGCGATCTCGATGCTGGCGGCGGGCATCATCTTCCGGCTCGTCTACGACCACGACCCGCACCGGGGCGTGGCCAACGCGGTGTGGGTGGGGGTGCACGACACCTTCGCCCCGTCCTCGGCGTTCCCGAAGGCCCGCCCGGGCCGGGACTCCCCGCTGGAGCCCGCCCCGGAGGGTGCCTTCGTGACGCGCGATCCGGTACGGGCGGGCGTGCCCGTGCTGCTGCCGCTGGTCGGGGTGGCGCCGGAGGACCTGCCGGAGGGGACCCGCAGGGCGGGGGCGGCCGCGGCGGATCCGGGGAAGGTCACCGGCACCGTCTGGCAGGACTTCACCCGGGGCGGGGGCGGCCGCCCGAACACGGTCGACGCGACCGAGCAGGGGTTCTCCGGGATGCGGGTGGAGGCGGTGCGCGACGGCAGGGTGGTGGCCTCGGCGACGGCCCGCGCGGACGGCACCTTCACCCTGCCGGCGGCGGCCGACGGGGCGCGGCTGCGGCTGCCGGGGTCCAACTTCCGGGCGGCGTACGCGGGGGTGGAGTGGCTCGGCCCCGCGCTGGTGACCCCGGCGGTGATCGGGGCGTACGTGTGGATGTGGGCCGGGTTCGCGATGGTGCTGATCGGGGCCGGGCTGGCCGCCGTACCGCGGGAGCTGCTGGAGGCGGCGCGGGTGGACGGGGCGAGCGAGTGGCAGGTGTTCCGGCGGATCACCGTCCCGCTGCTGGCGCCACTGCTGGCGGTGGTCCTGGTGACCCTCGTCATCAACGTCATGAAGATCTTCGACCTGGTCTTCGTGATCGCGCCGGGCGCGGTCCAGGACGACGCGAACGTGCTCGCGCTCCAGCTGTACCGGACCTCGTTCGGGACGGACGCCGATCAGGGGCTGGGCAGCGCCATCGCGGTGCTGCTGCTGGTCCTGGTGGTGCCGGTGATGCTGGTGAACATCCGTAGGCTGCGGAAGGAGGGGCCCCGATGACCTCGACGACCCCGGTCACGCCGGCGGCCGCCGCGCGCCCGGTGACCCCGGCGAAGCCGCCCGCCGGCGGGCGGCTCGCGGCCCGCGCCGCGTCCGGCGCCCTGCGCGTGTTCCTCGTCCTGGCGGCGCTGTTCTGGCTGCTGCCCACCCTCGGCCTGCTGATCTCCTCGTTCCTCTCCCCCACCGACCTGAACGACGGCGGCTGGTGGCGGGTGCTGACCGAGCCCTCGAAGCTGACGGCGGAGAACTACTCCCGGCTGCTGGCCAACGACACCATCACCGGCTCGCTGCTGAACACGGTGGCCATCGCCGTCCCGGCGACGCTGCTCGTGCTCGTGCTGGGCTCGCTCGCCGGATACGCCTTCGCCTGGCTGGAGTTCCCGGGCCGGGACTGGCTGTTCCTGGTCGTGGTGGGGCTGCTGGTGGTCCCCGTACAGGTCGCGCTGATCCCGGTGTCCAAACTCTTCGGCTCCATCGGGCTGTTCGAGACCACGGCGGGCGTGGTCCTCTTCCACACCGCCTTCGGACTGCCCTTCGCGGTGTTCCTGCTGCGGAACTTCTTCGCGGAGATCCCGCGCGAACTGCTGGAGGCGGCCCGCCTGGACGGGGCCGGCGAACTGCGCCTGTTCGCACGGGTGGTGCTCCCGCTGGGCGGTCCGGCGATCGCCTCGCTCGGCATCTTCCAGTTCCTGTGGGTGTGGAACGACATGCTGGTCGCGCTGGTCTTCGCCGACTCGGCGCACCCGCCGGTCACGGTCGCGCTGCAGCAGCAGGTACGGCAGTTCGGGAACAACATCGACGTGCTGGCTCCCGGGGCGTTCCTGTCGATGGTGGTGCCGCTCGTCGTCTTCTTCGCGTTCCAGCGGCAGTTCGTGACGGGGGTGATGGCCGGAGCCGTCAAGTAGCGGCGCGATCACGGGGTTGACGTGCGGCGTTGACGCTGTGTAACCCGAATGCCGCACGGTGCGTAACCCGATCGCCGCGCGCGCGGTTCCTGGGCCATATGCCCGCGCCGACCCCTGGATGTGCCGTGCCCCGGTTCAGCGTCATCGTGCCCGCGTACAAGGTTCAGGCGTACCTCCAGGAGAGTCTGGATTCGGTCCTGTCCCAGTCGTACCCGGATCTGGAACTGATCGCGGTGGACGACGCGTCACCGGACGCCTGCGGTTCGATCATCGACGAGTACGCGGCGCGCGACGCCCGGGTCACCGCGGTGCACCTGGCGCACAACCTCGGTCTGGGCCCGGCCCGCAACGCGGGCCTGGCCCGGGCCACGGGCGACTACCTGGTCTTCCTCGACGGCGACGACACCCTGGCGCCCGGCGCGCTCCAGGCCGTCACGGACCGCCTCAAGGCCACCGGCTCCCCCGACGTCCTCGTCTACGACTACGCCCGCACCTTCTGGACCGGCGAACTGGTGCGCAACCGGCTCTCGCACCGGCTCTCCGAGGAGGGCCCGGCCAGCTTCCGGCTCGCGGACCGCCCGGCGCTGCTCGGCATGCTGATGGTGGTGTGGAACAAGGCGTACCGCCGCGAGTACGTGGAACGCGAGGGCCTCGCATTCCCGCCCGGCCTCTACGAGGACACCCCCTGGACCTATCCGGCGCTGCTGGCCGCCGAGTCCGTGGCCGTCCTCGACCGGGTCTGCGTCCACTACCGCCAGCGCCGCAGCGGCTCGATCCTGACCACCTCCAGCCGCCGCCACCTCGACATCTTCGACCAGTACGAGCGGGTCTTCGGCTACCTCGCCACCCGCCCCGAGCTGGAGCGCTGGCGGCCCGCCGTGCACCGGCGGATGGCCGAGCACTTCTGCGCCCTGTACGCCGACCCGCGCCGCCTCCCGCGCGGCGCCCGCGCCGAGTTCTTCGCCCGGGCCTCGGCCCTGCTGCGCCGCTACCGGGCCCCGGGCGCGGGCAGCGGGTCCCTGCCGCTGTCCCTGTCGCGCACCGACCGGCTGCGGCACACCCTGATGCGGCTCGGCGTCCGGCGCACCTACCGGCTGCTGTCGGCGCTGCGCTCGGCGTCCCTGGCGGCGGGCGGCGCGGCCGGGTCCCTGGGGCGGGGGCTGCGCGAGAGCGCCCTGCGGCTGCACTACCGGATCCAGCGGCTGCTGCCGCTGCGCCCGGAGCTGGCCGTCTTCTCCGCGTACTGGCACGGCGGCTACGCCTGCAACCCGGCGGCGATCGAGGCGAAGCTGCGGGAACTGGCCCCGAGGATGCGCACGGCGTGGATCTGCGACCCGCGGCACGCCGCGACCCTCCCGGCCGAAACGGCCGCCCTGCGACCGGGCTCGGCCGCGTACTGGACCGCCCTCGCCCGGGCCACGTACCTCACCACGAACGTCAACTTCGACCGCGCCCTGGTCAAGCGCCCGGGCCAGATCCTGCTGCAGACCCAGCACGGCACCCCGCTCAAGCGGGTCGGCCTCGACCTCCAGGACCGCCCGGCGGCCACCCCGACCACGGACTTCGCGGGCCTGCTGCGCGGCGCCGACCAGTGGGACTACCTGCTCTCCGCGAACCGGCACTCCACCCTGGTCTGGGAGCGGGCCGTGCCGTCCTCGTACACCACCCTCGAATACGGCTACCCGCGCAACGACGCCTTCCACCGGGCCACCCAGTCCGACGTACTGGAACTGCGCGAACGCCTGGGCATCCCGGCGGGTTCCACCGCGGTCCTGTACGCCCCCACGCACCGCGACTACCGCCGCAGCCGGCCCGAGCACCTCGACTTCGAGCGGGTCCTGCGGGACCTGGGCCCGCGCTTCACCCTGCTGACGCGCACCCACCTGACGTACGCGGGCACCGACCGGCCGTGGGACCCGCACCCCCGGCTGATCGACGTCTCCGCGTACCCGTCGGTCGAGGAGCTCTGCCTGGCCTCGGACGCGCTCGTCACCGACTATTCGTCGCTGATGTTCGACTACGCGGCGCTGGACCGGCCGATCGTGATCCACGCGGACGACTGGGAGGCGTACGAGGCCGCCCGCGGCACGTACTTCGACCTCCGGGCGTGTCCGCCGGGCGCGGTCGCCCGCACGGAGGACGAGCTGGTGGACATCTTCGCCACCGGCCACTGGCAGGGCTCACGCTCGGCGCAGCTGCGGTCCGCGTTCCGGGCCCGGTTCTGCTCCTTCGACGACGGCCACGCCGCCGAACGGGTCGTCCGCCGCGTCTTCCTCGGCGAGTCCGCCCCCCTCCCGGCGATCACGCCCCTGGAAGACCGCCACCCCACCCCTCCGGCCCCGTCCCAGACCCCGGAACCGACGTTGACCCACCGGTTCGCGTTCTGACGCATCGAGTCCTCGCCCGGAACGAATCCAGCCATCGCCAGCCGAAAACAGCCCCGCCAGGGGGCACCTCCCAGCGGTAGCTGGGGGAGTTTGAGGCGCGGGGGTCCGGGGGCGGAGCCCCCAGGATCACCCGACCCTGAGCCCCGCCACGACGGCCCGCGCCAGCTCGTCCAGATACCCCGCCGGCACGGCGTCCCGTACGACCACCTGCCGCCAGTACAACGGCCCGATCGCCAGATCCAACGCCCGCTCCGGACACGCCGTCTCCGGCAGCTCCCCCCGCCCGACGGCCTCCGCCACGATCCCCTCGGCGAGCCTCCGCTGCCCGTCGAGCAGCGCCCCCCGTACCGCGTCCGCGATCTCCGGGTTCCGCGCGGCCTCCACCAGGAGGTCGGGGATCACCGCCGAGGCCACCGGGTGCCGCAGCACGTGTGACATGACCTCCAGCAGGGCCCGTACGTCCCCGTACAGCGACCCCGTCGCCGGCACCGGCAGCCCGTCGGCGGCGAAGGCACCCACCAGGTCCAGCACCAGGTGCAGCTTCGACTTCCAGCGCCGGTAGACGGCGGTCTTGCCGACCCCGGCGCGCCGGGCGATGCCCTCGATGGACATCCGGGCGAAGCCCACCGCCGCCAGTTCCTCGACCACCGCCGCCCGGATCGCCTCCGTCACGTCCTCGCGCAGGACGGCGGCCCCGGCGGGGGCGCGGCGGGCAGGGGCGGCGGCAGGCTCGGTGGTCATGCACAGAGCATAGCGGCGACCCCGTCACGACGATACGGTTGCGTTCCGACGCCGGGACGCCCTAACCTCACCGTAGCGACGATACGGACCCGTCTTATCGCCAGCCGACGCCCCGACCCCGTCGAAAGCGACCCCCGTGACCGTGACAGTGACCACCGGCACCGCACCGCCGACCCCCGCAGAGCTGGCGGCGGCCCACGGCCTGACCATCAGCGGTGCCCGCCCCTCCCTGCCCCGCTACCTCGCGCAGCTCTGGGACCGCCGCCACTTCGTGACGGCGTACGCCACCGCCCGCATGCACGCCACGTACAGCACGGCGAAGCTCGGGCAGGTCTGGCACCTGATCACCCCGCTGCTCAACGCGGCCGTCTACTACTTCATCTTCGGCACCGTGATGCGCGCCAGCCACGGCGTCCCCGACTACGTGCCGTTCCTGATCACCGGCGTCTTCGTCTGGGACTTCATCGGCAGCTCCATCAACGCCGGCACCCGCGCCGTCCACGGCAACCTCGGCCTGGTCCGCGCCCTGCACTTCCCGCGCGCCAGCCTGCCCCTCTCGACCGTCGTGCAGCTCTTCCAGCAGCTGCTCGTCACCATGGGCGCGCTCGTCATCCTGCTCCTGGCCTTCGGCCAGACCCCCGGACCGGCCTGGCTGATCGCCCTCCCGGCGCTCTTCCTGATGGCCGTCTTCTGCGCGGGCTGCGCCATGGTCATGGCCCGCATCGGCAGCAAGAGCCCGGACGTCAGCCAGCTGATGCCCTTCGTGCTCCGCACCTGGATGTACGCCTCGGGGGTGATGTGGTCCATCGACTCCGTGCTGAAGACGGACCACCTGCCGTACTGGGTGTCCATGGTGCTCAAGACCAACCCGGCGGCCGTCTACATCGACCTCATGCGCTTCGCGCTGATCGACAGCTTCAAGGCCTCGTCGCTGCCCCACCACGTCTGGCCGATCGCCATCGGCTGGGCCCTGCTCGCCGGCGTCGGCGGGTTCGTCTACTTCTGGAAGGCAGAGGAGGAGTACGGCCGTGGCTGACACCTTGACCCCCGACACCCTGACCCCCGACACCCCGACCCGCACCGCGACGCCCACCACCCGCACCCCCGACACCCGTGTCCCCACCGTCATCGCCGACGAGGTCCACGTCATCTACAAGGTGCACGGCTCCGGCACCCGCAAGGGCGGCGCCACCGCCGCCCTCAGCCGGATCTTCTCCCGCGAGCCGGCCCCCGGGATCCGCGAGGTGCACGCCGTCAAGGGCGTCAGCTTCACCGCGTACAAGGGCGAGGCGATCGGCCTCATCGGCTCCAACGGCTCGGGCAAGTCCACCCTCCTCAAGGCCATCGCCGGCCTCCAGCCCGTGGCCTCCGGGGCGGTCTACTCGCACGGCCAGCCGTCCCTGCTGGGCGTGAACGCGGCCCTGATGAACGACCTCACCGGCGAACGCAACGTGGTCCTCGGCGGGCTCGCGATGGGCATGACCCGCCGGCAGGTCCGCGAGCGCTACCAGGACATCGTCGACTTCTCCGGCATCAACGAGAAGGGCGATTTCATCTCCCTGCCCATGCGCACCTACTCCTCCGGCATGGGCGCCCGGCTGCGGTTCTCCATCGCCGCCGCCAAGGACCACGACGTCCTGATGATCGACGAGGCCCTCGCCACCGGCGACGCCGCCTTCCAGCGCCGCAGCCAGGCCCGCATCGAGGAACTCCGCGCCCACGCCGGCACCGTCTTCCTGGTCAGCCACGGCATCGGCACGGTCCGCGAGACCTGCGACCGGGCGATCTGGCTGGAGTCGGGCGTCCTGCGCATGGACGGCCCCTCCAAGGAGGTCTGCGACGCCTACGAGGCCTTCACCCGCCGCTGACCGGCGGGCATCGGCGCCGCACACGGGCAAAAAACGGGACGGGCCCGGGACCACCATGGTCCCGGGCCCGTCCCGTACGTCCCGCTGCTCCTAGCCGTGCACCCGCAGCAGCGAACGCATCGTCCGCATCGCCACCGACAGGTTCGCCAGGTCGAAGTCGTCCGAGCCCCGGATCTCGTCCAGGGTCGTCCGGGCCCGGCTGATGATCGCCGCGTTCTTCTCCTCCCAGAGCTTGAACCGCTCCTCGGGAGTCGCGTCCCCGTCGCCCACCGCCAGCACGTCGGCGGTCAGCGCGCCGTGCGCCGCGAACAGGTCCTCGCGGATGGACGCGCGGGCCATCGACTGCCAGCGGTCGGCCCGCGGCAGCTCGATGATCCGGTCCATCAGCTGCGTGATGTTCAGCCGGTCGGCGAGGTCGTAGTACACCTCGGCGACGGCCAGCGGGTCCACGCCCGTCCGGTCCGAGATGGCGACGATGTCCAGCGTCGGGAAGGCCGAAGAGAACCCGGCCACCTTCGCCGCGAGCTCCTCCGGCACGCCTTCGCCGGTCAGCTCGTCCAGGATCGACTGGTACCAGTCCAGGTCCGCGCCGCGCACCAGCTTCGGCAGCTCGGCCCAGACCTGCCGCACCCGCTCGCTGAACACGTCGATGGTCTCGGTGATCTGGAGCGGCTGCGGCCGGTTGTTGAGCAGCCAGCGCGTACCGCGCTCCACCAGGCGCCGCGAGTGCAGCCGCACCCGGGTCTGGACGTCTGCGGCGACCTTGTTGTCGAGGGCTTCGACCGCGTCCCACACCTCGGCCAGGCCGAAGATCTCGCGGGCCGCGAGCTGCGCCCGCACGATCTCCTCCGTGGAGGCCCCGGTCTCCTCCCGCAGGCGGTGCAGGAAGGTCGAACCACCGGTGTTGACGGTGTCGTTGACCAGCAGCGTGGTGGTGATCTCCCGGCGCAGCGCGTGCGCGTCGATCTGCTCGGGGAACTTCGCGAGCAGGGCGCCCGGGAAGTACGCGTGCAGCAGACGGCGCAGGTACGGGTCGTCCGGCAGCTCGGTCGCGATGAGCTCGTCCGCCACCGTGATCTTGGTGTAGGCGAACAGGACGGCCAGCTCCGGCTGGGTCAGGCCCTTGCCGTTGCTGAGCAGCTCGCGGATCTGCCGGTCGGCGGGCAGGAACTCCAGCTGGCGGTCGAGCTTTCCGGCACGCTCCAGGCGGCGCATGAAGCGCTGCTGGGCGTGGAGCAGGCTCGGGGCCTGGGCGGCGCCGTTGGCGAGCGCGACGTTCTGCGCGTAGTTGTTGCGCAGGACGAGGCGGCCCACCTCGTCGGTCATCTCGGCGAGCAGCTTGTTGCGCTGCTTGACGGTCATGTCGCCGTCCGAGACCACCGCGTTCAGCAGGATCTTGATGTTCACCTCGTGGTCGGAGGTGTCCACGCCCGCGCTGTTGTCGATGGCGTCGGTGTTGACCTTGCCGCCCTCGCCGCCGGCGCCGGTGCGGGCGAACTCGATGCGGCCGAGCTGGGTCAGACCCAGGTTGCCGCCCTCGCCGATGACCTTGGCGCGGACGTCGGAGCCGTTGACGCGGATGGCGTCGTTGGCCTTGTCGCCGACGTCGGCGTGGGTCTCCGCGGTGGCCTTGACGTACGTGCCGATGCCGCCGTTCCACAGCAGGTCCACGGGGGCCTGGAGGATGGTCTGCATCAGCTCGGCGGGGGTCATCTTGGTGACGCCCGCCTCGATGCCGAGGGCCGCGCGGACCTGCGCGTTGAGCGGGATGGCCTTGGCGGTGCGCGGGTGGACGCCGCCGCCCGCCGACAGCAGCGCGGTGTCGTAGTCGGCCCAGGAGGAGCGCGGCAGGTCGAAGAGGCGGCGGCGCTCCGCGTAGGAGGTGGCCGCGTCCGGCTCCGGGTCGATGAAGATGTGCCGGTGGTCGAAGGCCGCGACCAGGCGGATGTGCTCGGAGAGCAGCATGCCGTTGCCGAAGACGTCGCCGGACATGTCGCCGACGCCGACGACCGTGAAGTCCTCGGTCTGGGTGTCGTGGCCCAGCTCGCGGAAGTGCCGCTTGACGGACTCCCAGGCGCCGCGGGCGGTGATGCCCATGCCCTTGTGGTCGTAGCCGGCCGAGCCGCCGGAGGCGAAGGCGTCGCCCAGCCAGAAGCCGTAGGACTCCGCGACGCCGTTGGCGATGTCGGAGAAGGTGGCGGTGCCCTTGTCGGCGGCGACGACGAGGTAGGTGTCGTCCTCGTCGTGGCGGACGACGCCCTTGGGGGGCACGACCTCGCCGGCGACCATGTTGTCGGTGATGTCGAGCAGCGCCGAGATGAAGATCTTGTACGAGGCGATGCCCTCGGCGAGCCACGCGTCGCGGTCCACCGCCGGGTCGGGCAGGTTCTTCGCGACGAAGCCGCCCTTGGCGCCGACCGGCACGATGACGGTGTTCTTGACCATCTGCGCCTTGACCAGGCCGAGGACCTCCGTACGGAAGTCCTCACGGCGGTCGGACCAGCGCAGGCCGCCTCGGGCGACCTTGCCGAAGCGCAGGTGGACGCCCTCGACGCGCGGCGAGTACACCCAGATCTCGTAGGCGGGGCGCGGCGCCGGCAGGTCCGGGATGGCCTGCGGGTCGAACTTCATCGACACGTACGCGTGCTGCTCGCCCGCGGCGTTGAGCTGGAAGAAGTTCGTGCGCAGCGTCGCCTTGATGAGGGTGAGGAAGGCGCGCAGGATGCGGTCCTCGTCGAGCGAGGCGACCTGGTCCAGGGCCCCGTCCAGCTCCTCCAGCATGGCGTCGATGAGCTCGGTGCCGGCGGCCTGGCGGCCGGGCGACATCCGGGCCTCGAACAGCGAGACCAGCAGCCGGGTGGTGTGGACGTTGTTGCGGAGGGTGTCCTCCATGTAGTCCTGGCTGAAGGTGGAGCCGGCCTGGCGCAGGTACTTGGCGTACGCGCGCAGGACGACGGCCTGCCGCCAGGTCAGCCCGGCGCCGAGGACGAGGGTGTTGAAGTTGTCGTTCTCGGCGTCGCCGGTCCAGACGGCCGCGAAGGCCTCCTGGAAGCGCTCGCGGGCGTCGTCGCCGAGGTAGGAGTCGCCGTTGCCCGCGGAGAGCGGCATCCGCAGACCGAAGTCGTAGATCCAGGCGCTGACCCGGTCGGTGCGGCGCAGCTCGTACGGGCGCTCGTCGGTGACCTCGACGCCCAGGCGCTGGAGGACCGGCAGGACGGCGGACAGGGAGACCTGCTCACCGGTCCGGTAGATCTTGAACCGGCGCTCGCCGGGGCCCGCGCCGACCGGCTCGTACAGGGACAGCGCGAACTCGCGCTCGCTGGCGGAGAGCCGCTCCAGGTGGCACAGGTCGGCGACGGCCGCGCGCGGCGAGTGGTCGGCCTTGTAGCCCTCGGGGAACGAGGTGCCGTACTTGCGCAGCAGTTCGGCGGCGCGCTCCTCGCCCAGCTCGGCGGTGAGGGCCTCGCCGAAGCCGTCGGCCCAGGAGCGGGCCGCGTCGACGAGGCGGCCCTCGATGCGCTCGACGTCGGCGTCGGTCAGCGCGGGCAGCTCGGTGCCCTGCGGGACGCGGACGACGAAGTGGATGCGGGAGAGGATCGACTCGGTGTTCCAGGCGGTGAAGTCGACGCTGATGCCGTCGAGCTCCTCCTTCAGGATGTCGATCAGGCGCAGCCGGACGCCGGTGGTGTAGCGGTCGCGCGGCAGGTAGACGAGCGCGGAGTAGTAGCGGCCGTACTCGTCCTGGCGCAGGTACAGCCGCAGCCGGCGGCGCTCCTGGAGGTACAGGACGGAGGTGACGATGCCCCGGAGCTGGTCGACCGGGGTCTGGAACAGCTCGTCGCGCGGGTAGGTCTCCAGGATCTGGAGCAGGTCGCGGCCGTCGTGGCTGGACGGCGAGAAGCCGGCGCCGTCGAGGACCTCGGTGACCTTGCGGCGGATCACCGGGACGCGGCGCACGGACTCGGTGTACGCGGCGGAGGAGAACAGGCCGAGGAAGCGGCGCTCGCCGACCACGTTGCCGTCGGCGTCGAACTTCTTCACGCCGACGTAGTCGAGGTACGAGGGGCGGTGGACCGTGGAGCGGCTGTTGGCCTTGGTCAGCACCAGCAGGCGGTGCTCGCGGGCCTTGGCGCGGGCGTCGGCGGGCAGCCGGTTGAAGGACGGCGACACCGGGTGGCCGTCCTCCTTGCCGCTGTGCAGCGGGTCGGAGCGCAGGATGCCGAGGCCGGTGCCGGGCACGGCGGCCAGGGCGTCGCCGTCGACGAGGTTGTACTCGCGGTAGCCGAGGAAGGTGAAGTGGTCGTCGGCGAGCCAGCGCAGCAGCTCGCGGGCCTCTTCGAGCTCGTACTCGCGCAGGTCGGGCGCGGTGGGCTCGTTCGGGAGCTCGTCGGCGATGCGCAGCGCGGCGTCGCGCATCTTCTCCCAGTCCTCGACGGACTCGCGGACGTCGGACAGGACGCGCAGCAGGTCGACGGTGATCTGCTTGAGGTCGGCCTTGTCGGTCTCGCGGTCGATCTCGACGTGGATCCAGGACTCGACGAGCGAATCGTGGGGGCGCGCGGTCCGCGGACCGTGGGCGTCGCAGTCGGGGCCGAGGATCTCGATCAGCTTGCCGGTGAGGTCACGGCGCACGACGACCTGCGGGTGGATCACGACGTGGATGCCGCGGCCCTGGCGGGACAGCTCGTTGGTGACGGAGTCGACGAGGAACGGCATGTCGTCGGTGACGACCTCGACGACCGAGTGGCTGGAGGTCCAGCCGTTCTCCTCGACCGTGGGGGTGTGCACACGGACGTTCGCCGTGCCCTGCGGGCGGTTCTCGGCGAGCCGGTAGTGGGAGAGCGCCCCGCCGAACACGTCGACCGGGTCCCGGTCGGCGAGGTCCTCGGGGGCGGTGTGCAGGTAGTAGCGCTGGAGGTAGGCGAGCGTCGTGCCGTGTTCGGGACGCTCCCCGTGCTCGGACCCAGTCGGAAGTAGCCCCCCG
The DNA here is from genome assembly GCF_042735575.1 of Streptomyces sp. NPDC059564. Taxonomy (NCBI): domain Bacteria; kingdom Bacillati; phylum Actinomycetota; class Actinomycetes; order Kitasatosporales; family Streptomycetaceae; genus Streptomyces; species Streptomyces sp. NPDC059564. Next base: position 12,138 of record NZ_JBHWBP010000181.1, read on the forward strand.
GCCGGGCTGTTCTCAGCTACCCGTGCCGCCCGCGCGAGCAGCTCGGCCTTTGCTTCGTCCAGCTTGGTCTGCATGTCCTCTGGCTCCTGTCGCGCGCCATTGCGTGACGTAGGTGAAGGAAGGATGGACGCAGCGCCGCCCTGGGGCGGTGGGTGCGTCCGAATGGGTTGCCGACGCTATGGCGTCGGAAGAGCCGACCGGGAGGGATTCGGCCATGATCTGCAGGACGTCCCGGCGGCGGGGACCAGCGAGGGCCCGGGCACGGATGTGCGCCGGGCGCGGGCCGGGGGCGTCCGTGCCCCCGATGACTATCGCGCTGATCACGGGTCCAGGCTATCTCGCCCCACCCCCCGGTCGTCATTGACAGCATCTGTACAAATCCCGGGGGGAAACCTGGACACTCTGGCCAGCGACGGGGTCGTCCGGCCGTGCCGGGCGTGGTTATCCGGCCAGCTCGCGAGCTGCGGCTACGGCTTCGGCCAGCGTGTCCACGACGGGGACACCGGCCGATTCCAGACTGCTGCGGCTGTGCGAGCCGCCCGTGTACAGCACGGCGCGGGCGCCCACGTGGGCGGCGGCGAGCGCGTCGTCGACGGCGTCGCCGATGAGGACCGTCCGTCCGGCCGTCACTCCGGCGGACTCCATGGCGGCCATATGGCGTACGAGGTGCCCCGCCTTGGTGGTGTGGGAGGGCCCGGTGCGGCCGTCGACGCGCAGGAAGTGCCGGTCGATGCCGTGCGTGCGCACCAGCGGCACGAGCTTGTCGTGGGGGGCGAGGGAGAGCAGGGACTGGGTGAGTCCGTCGGCCTGCCAGCCGCTCAGCAGCTCCCGCGCGCCCTCGGCGAGCCCGGCGGTGTCGGCGGCGGCCCAGTAGTAGCGGTGGAAGGTCTCGTCCATGACGAGCCATTCCGCGTCCGTGGGCAGCCGGCCCATGAGGCGTTCGTAGAACTTGGGCACCGGTACGACGTACAGCTCGCGGTACGTCTCCAGGGTGATCGGGGCGAAGCCCAGCTCGGCGAAGGAGGCGTTGGTCGCCTCCATCACGGCGTCGATGTCGTGGAGGAGGGTGCCGTTCCAGTCCCAGACTATGTGGGTGCCGGGGCCGGTCATTTCAGCAGTCCCGGGATCTCCTGGACACCGAACCAGAGCAGCTCGTGGTCCTCGGCGCCGTCCACGGTGAACCGCGCGTCGTCGTCCCCGCCGTCGGCGGCCTCCAGCGCGGCGGCGGCCGCGGCGACGTCCTCCTCGGCGTCGTCGGCGTCGACGTGCACGGCGGCGGCCACGGTGAGCCGTACGGCGGCGGCGAGGGCGACCTGGCCGAGGGCGGCCTCGTCGAGCCCGGGGGTGGCGGTGGCGGCCTTGTCGTCGACGTCGAGGGCGACGACGACCCGGCGGCGCGGGGCGTCCGCGTCCCCGGCGAGCATCCGCAGGGAGGCGGCGGCGGCCCGGCCGAGGGCGGCGTACTCCAGCTCCTCGATGTCTTCCGAGACGTACCACTCCCGCAGCCCGGGGGTCACGGCGTAGGCGCGGAGCGGGGCGGGACCCAGCTCGCCCGCCTTGTGCACCTCGGCGAGCCCGGGGAGGGTCAGGGGGACGTACACGCGCATGGCCGGCTGCTTTCGGTAGTCGGAAACGCCCTCAGGATACGACCGCCACCCCTTCCGCCGAATCCCCCCGGGTGCGGGGGCCGCGGATCTCGATCGCCGCGCAGCGCCAGCGGAGGTCGGCGCCCTGCTCCAGGCGGAAGGCCATCGCCGAGACGCGGTCGCCGGTGGCGATGCGGGCGAAGGCCTCGATGACCCCGGGGCCGGGGTGGAAGCGGCCGCAGTGGCGCAGGACCGGGCTCGAGCGGCCCCGGGAGGGCCCTGTGGGGGCCAGGGAGGCCAGCTGCTCGTACGCCGGGCCGACGGTGAGGCCCAGCAGCGAGTGGACCGGCCGCTGGCCGCTGAGCACCGCCAGGAGGCGCTGCGCGAACCAGTCGTGCGGCCCGGGCCGGCGCACCGCGCGCGGGGTACCCGCCGGCCGCCTGGTGTCACGCCGCCCGGCGGGACGGGTCCGGGCGCCACCCCCGGCCCGGCTGCGGCTGCCCTCGCCGCCGATCGTCGTGCGGGTGGTGGTGTCCATGGCGTTCCCCCGTACAGGCCGGGCCCGGCGATGCCCGGGCGGTAACTCGGTGTGCTTTTTCTACGCAGCCCCACCACCCTCCGCAATCACCCCCACCACCCCCCACCCCCACCACCTATCCGAGTGACCACCCCCCATCCCCCACCCTCGAACCCCCACCCACCACCCCGCGCGGAGACGCCCCACCCCCTCCACCAGCCCCCCGCGCAGACGCCCCCACTCCCCCCACCAAC
>NZ_JBHWBP010000182.1:0-14488 GCF_042735575.1 Streptomyces sp. NPDC059564
GTGGTGCTCGACACCTCGGGGTCGATGGACCCCGTCCTGCTCGGCAAGGCGCTGGGCGCCATCGCCTCGTACGCGGAAGCCCGCGACGTACCGGCGGCACGCGTCGTCTTCTGCGACGCGGCGCCGTACGACGCGGGCTATCTGCCGCCCACCGGGATCGCGGGCCGGGTGAAGGTGCGCGGACGCGGCGGGACCGTGCCGCAGCCGGGCATCGACCTGATGCAGCGGGCGGAGGACTTCCCGCCCGGGGCCCCGGTGCTGGTGATCACGGACGGGTGGTGCGACACCCTGCGGATCCGGCGCGAGCACGCCTATCTGGTTCCGCAGGGTGCCTCCCTGCCGTTCACGCCCCGGGGGCCCGTCTTTCGACTGGTCTAGCTGAGCCCGACTGGCCTGACGGTTTAGTCGAGGTAGTCGCGCAGCACCTGCGAACGCGACGGGTGGCGCAGCTTCGACATGGTCTTGGACTCGATCTGGCGGATGCGCTCACGGGTGACCCCGTACACGCGGCCGATCTCGTCCAGCGTCTTCGGCTGGCCGTCGTTGAGGCCGTAGCGCATGGAGACCACGCCCGCCTCGCGCTCGGAGAGCGTCCCCAGGATGGACTGGAGCTGCTCCTGGAGGAACGTGAAGGACACGGCGTCCGCCGGGACGACCGCCTCGGAGTCCTCGATGAGGTCACCGAACTCGCTGTCGCCCTCCTCGCCCAGGGGGGTGTGCAGGGAGATCGGCTCGCGGCCGTACTTCTGGACCTCGATGACCTTCTCGGGGGTCATGTCGAGTTCCTTGCCCAGCTCCTCCGGAGTGGGCTCCCGGCCGAGGTCCTGGAGCATCTGGCGCTGGACGCGTGCCAGCTTGTTGATGATCTCGACCATGTGGACGGGGATGCGGATGGTGCGCGACTGGTCGGCCATGGCACGCGTGATCGCCTGCCGGATCCACCAGGTCGCGTAGGTGGAGAACTTGAAGCCCTTGGTGTAGTCGAACTTCTCCACGGCGCGGATCAGACCGACGTTGCCCTCCTGGATCAGGTCCAGGAAGAGCATGCCGCGGCCGGTGTAGCGCTTGGCGAGCGAGACCACGAGGCGCAGGTTGGCCTCGAGGAGGTGGTTCTTGGCGCGGCGGCCGTCCTCGACGAGGATCTCCAGCTCGCGCTTGAAGGCGGGCTTGTGGTCCTCCTCCTCTTCGAGCTTGTACTCGGAGAAGAGGCCCGCCTCGATGCGCTTGGCGAGCTCGACCTCCTGCTCGGCGTTGAGCAGCGGCACCTTGCCGATGAGCTTGAGGTAGTCCTTGACGGGGTCGGCGGTGGCGCCGGCCACCATGACCGTCTGCGCCGGGGCGTCGTCCTCGTCGTCGTCGGACAGGACGAAGCCCTGGGTGCCGGTGGCCTTGGGGGCCTCTTCCTCGGCCTCGTCGGCGAGGTCCTCGGCAGCCCAGTCCTCACCCTCGACGACCGGGGTCTCACCGTCGTCGCCGTCCTTGGCGCCGGCCTTCTTCGTGGCGGCGGTCTTCTTGGTGGCCGTGGCCTTCTTCGCGGCGGTCTTCTTGACCGTGCGCTTCTTCGGCTCGGCGGCGGACCCGGCCGTCGCCTCGTCCTCGGCGGCCGGCGAAGCGGATATCGCCGCGGCGGTGGCCGGGGCGGCGGTGGCCGCGGTCTTGCGCGCGCCGATGGGGCGCGGCGCGGCGGCGGCCTTCTTCGTCACGGTGCGGGCAGGGGCGGCGGCTGCCTTGCGGGGCTTCTTGGCGGCAGCCTTGGTGGCGGGGGCGGCGCTGACGTGGAGGGCGACACCCTCCTCGTCCAGGACCTGGTTCAGGCTGCGCAGGACCCGCTTCCACTGGTCCACCGGGATGCGGCCGGCCTCGAAGGCCTGACGCACATCGTCACCGTTGATGTGACCCTGCTCGCGGCCGCGCTCGACGAGCGCGACGAGGGCCTCCGATTCGGCGATCTCCGGAGGGAACGTACGGGACGGGCTGAGCGACACAAGGAGCCTCTCGTTGCGAACAGATATGGAGTGGGCGGGACATCATCGCGCGAACTCGGGAAACAGACCCGAGGGGGGTCGGTATTCCGGGCCGCACGAGGACACCTGTCGGTTCATCGCATGCCCGAGTCGATTCGTTACGCGCTGAATTGAGTGACCTGCGCCACGCTGTGGCCGCGCAACCGATCCCGCGTGGATCCGTCCGCGCCGGATCCGCGTGTTCCGCCGGTCCGTACTCAGCCTGTTTTGCGGGCTTCGATCAAGAACCGGGCGGTGTGCGCGACGAACGGGCCGTCGCGCTCGATCCGTTCGTGGAGCTCGCGCAGCCGGTCCCGGTACTGCCCGACCGTGAAGCCGGGCACCATCCAGATCACCTTCCGGAGAAAGTAGATCACGGCTCCGATGTCGTGGAACTCCGTCCGCAGTCGTTCGGAGCGCAGATCGACGATTTCCAGGCCCGCTTTCGTGGCGTCGGCGACCGCGTCGTCGGGGTGCCGGCCGCGCCGCACCTCCTCCGGCTGCGGGCCGAGGAAGTACTCGACCAGCTCGAACACGCTCGCCGGACCGACCTGCTGCGAGAGGTAGGTGCCGCCCGGGGCCAGCACGCGGGCGATCTCGTCCCACCAGATGGTCACCGGATGCCGGCTGGTGACCAGCTCGAAGGCCTCGTCGCCGAAGGGCAGCGGCGGCTCGTCGGCGTCCGCGACCACCACCGCGCCCAGGGGGTGCAGCAGCCGCGTCGCCTTCTCGATGTTCGGCGGCCAGGACTCGGTGGCCGCCATCAGCGGGGGAAGGGGGCCGGCCCCGGCGAGCACCTCGCCGCCGCCGGTCTGGATGTCCAGGGCGGACCGGACGCGGGCCAGGCGCTCGCCCAGCAGCCGCTGGTACCCCCAGGAAGGCCGTTGTTCGGTGGCCCGGCCGTCGAGCCAGGAGAAGTCCCAGCCGTCAACGGACACGGACTCGGCTTCGGCGACGAGATGGTCGAAAGTGCGCGTCATGCCCCGATCGTCCCAGGTCGGGGCCCGGTCAACCACCGGATATGTCGACTAGACTGTGCGGCGGGCCGTGACTGGCGTTCGGGTGGATCACCACCGGGGAGCGGCCCGGCGTACCCCACCTCCGTACGCCCGCATGCCGCGCGCCTGGGCGATCCGTGATCCGCGTTCCGCAGCGACGTTCAGGAGACCCCATGACGACCGCCACCGCTCAGCTGATGGACGGCACCGCCGTCGCCCGCCGCATCTCCGAGCAGACCGCCGCCCTCGCGGCGAAGATCACCGAGCGCACCGGCGCCGCGCCCTGTCTCGCCACCGTCCTCGTCGGCGAGGACCCCGCGTCCGTCACCTACGTACGCATGAAGCAGAACCGTTGCGCCAAGGCCGGGATCACCTCCCGCCACGTGGAGCTGCCGGCCTCGACCACCACCGAGGAGCTGGTCGCCGCCCTGACCGCGCTCTCCGAGGACCCCGAGATCAGCGGCATCCTGCTGCAGCACCCCGTCCCGCACCACATCGACGAGCGCGCCGCCTTCGAGGCCATCGCGCCCGGCAAGGACGTCGACGGGGTCACCATGCACTCCTTCGCCGCCATGGGCTTCGGCCTGCCCGGCTTCGTCTCCTGCACCCCCGGCGGCATCATGCGCCTGCTGGAGGCCTACGACGTGGACCTGACCGGCAAGCACGCCGTCGTCGTCGGCCGCAGCGCCATCCTGGGCAAGCCGGCCGGCATGCTGCTGCTGGAGCGTAACGCCACCGTCACCTACTGCCACTCGCGCACCGTGGACCTGCCCTCGATCGTCCGCCAGGCCGACGTGCTGGTCGCCGCCGTCGGCAAGGCCGAGTTCATCCGGGGCGAGGACATCAAGCCGGGCGCGGTCGTGCTCGACGCCGGCTACAACGAGGGCAACGTCGGCGACGTCCACTTCGAGTCGGCCGCCGCCCGCGCCTCGCTGATCACCCCCGTGCCCGGCGGCGTCGGCCCGATGACCATCGCGGTGCTCCTGGAGCAGACCGTGCAGGCCGCCGCCGCGCAGGCCGGGCTGGACCTCGCGGACCTCCTCGCGGACCTCTGACCCCCGCCGCACGCCACGGCGTACGCGGAACGCCCCGGGCCCGTCGGCCCGGGGCGTTCCGTTCACCCGTACGGGCCTGGCTCAGCCGCCGGCCAGGGCTCCCCGGCCGGCGGCCGCCACGATCGGGGAGGCGCGGAACGCGCGGGCGAGGGCGGCCAGGGGCTGGGAGTCCAGCCGGTGCCGGGCGTCCTCCTGCACGGCCCCGGGCGGGGACTGCGCGGTGCCCGCGCGCTCGGCGGCCTCGCGCCCGCGGCAGGCCGCGGCGAGCATGGCGGCGTCCGCCACCACCGAGGCGGCCGCCTCGCCCAGACCCTGACGGCGCGCGGCCTCGTACGCCACCGACCGGACGGCGGGGTCGAACCAGCCGGCGAGGGCCAGCAGGCCGTCGTCGATGACCGACTCGCGGTGGACGAGGCGGATCCCGAGCGGCGACCACCAGGCCAGCGGCACCGTCGTCACGCTGCGGGACGCGAACCCGCGCAGCGCCTTCCACAGCGGGCGCAGGCCGCGGTACTGGCTGAAGTCCCGCCAGGCCGCCGATCCGCCGGCCAGCGGCACGATGAACCCCGCGCCGAGGATCAGGGAGGCCGCGGAGGCCAGCGGCGGTGCCACGTCCGTGGACAGGAACACCCAGTCGCGGCCGGCCCAGCGGGCGGCCACCGAGGCCCACTTGGCGGCGAGGTAGGCCAGGTCCAGCAGCCCGCCGAAGACGATCAGGGCCAGCCCGGTGCGCAGCGGCCGCAGCGAGCGGTCCGCACGCCGCAGCCACTTCGCGCACAGCGCGGTCAGGGTCGCGGCGCCCACGGTGTGCGCGACGAGGAAGCAGACGATCATCTCGCGGATCCAGGGCGTCGTGGCGTAGTACGTGTCCAGGTCCTCCAGCCGTTCCACCGGCGCGTCGCCGATCAGGAACAGGGCGACGATCGCCGCGGTCGCCGTGCCGAACACGGCCGTGGTCAGCCGGGTGGCCCGCCGCACGGCCGCGGGCGGGCCGCCTCGCCACTGCAGGACCAGGACGACGCACGTCCCGGAGAACGCGGTGGCCAGGCCGAACACCAGCGGCGCGGAGAAGTTGACCACCCCGGTGAGCCGGTTGACCGCCGCGATCGTCGGCGGCGACGCCAGGAACGTGATCGGAGCGCCCAGGACGAGCAGCGCGCAGGCGGCCCGGTTCGTGGGCTTGTGCCAGTCGCGGCGCAGCGCGGGCGCCTTGATCAGCAGCGCCAGGACCATCAGGGACCCCGGCAGGAAGAGCAGGATCCGGCCGCTCACCGGGCCTGTCCGACGGGGTCGGCGGGGCCGGCCGGGTCCACCGGGCCGAGGCCCGCGACGGCCCGCTCGGCGGCGGTGAGCGGGGGTGCCTGGTGGGCGCCCCGGTCAGAGGCGCGCAGGACGTGCCAGAGCACCGACGGGCGCAGCCAGTCGGTGGGCGCGCCGCTCATGGTGATGACCTTGAAGAGGGCGGCGGTGAGCACCTCGTCGGTGGTGGCTCCCGTCATCAGCCGGCTGACGTACGCGTCGAGCAGGCCGCTCCCGGCCTTCGGCTTCATCCCGGTGGCTCCCGGGTACAGGATGTCCTGCGAGGTGGCGAGCTCCCAGGCGGTGTTCACCAGGGGGGTGATGGCGCGCTGCGCCTCGCGGCCGGTGCCGGGGCGGTCGAGCCCCTTCTCCCGGAGCAGGGCCCGTACGGCCAGCAGCCCCTGCGCGGCGACCGTCATGCCCTGCCCGTACAGCGGGTTGAAGGTGGCGACGGAGTCGCCGACGGCGAAGAAGCCGTCGGGCAGCGCGGCCTTCTCGAAGTAGACGCGGCGGTTGGCGGTGCCCGGGGTGACGGCGACGTCCGTCAGGGGCTTCCTGCCTTCGAGGAGTTCGCCGACGATCGGGTCCCGCATGCCCTTGGCGAACGGGATGAACCGGTCGGGGTCGCCGGTGGGCTGGCCGCCCCGGGTGCCGGAGAGGGTGGCCTGCCACTGGCCGTTCTCGATGGGCACGATCGTGGCCGTCTGCCCGGGTACGGGAACCCGCGGGTCGGACTGCACGTTGATGATGGGGAAGCCCGTCTCGTGGGCCCCGGCCGGGGCTTCGAAGATCCGCGTCGCGTAGACGAGGCCGGAGTCGACCTCGGCCTGCCGGATGCCGCTCACGCCCAGTGCCCCGAGCCATGTCGTGGCCCGCGAGCCGCGTCCGCTCGCGTCGACCACGAGGTCGGCCGTCACCAGCCGGTTCTCCTCCTCCGGGGTGTCGACGCGGACGCCGGTGACCCGGGCCGCCGTGCCCTCCAGGCCGCGGACCCGGCTCTGCTGGAGGGTGCGGACGCCCTTCAGGCCGGTCACCCGGGCGCGGAGCACGGAGTCGAGGAGGTCGCGGCTGGCGGAGATGTTGAACTGCTTCTCCCCGCAGCGCGGTATCCAGCCCTGGGCGGTCTTGGTGACCAGGTCGGTGGGCAGGCTGCGGCGCAGGGCGCCCGCGCCCGTCAGCTCGTCGAGGATGCCGGGCAGTATCCGCTCCATGGCCCGGGCGCCGCCCGACCACAGGAGGTGGGTGTGCCGCCCCTGCGGGAGTCCGCGGCGCGGGGCCGGGCCCTCGGGCAGCAGGTCCGCGTCGATGACGGTGACCGTCGCGTGCTCGGCCAGGACGGCGGCCGCGAGGAGGCCGGTCAGGCTGCCGCCGATGACGACGGCGTGGCGGGGCGGGGAGGGCTGGTTCATCGTGTCGGGCTCTCTGTCAGGGCCGTGCGGAGGGCGGCATCGGCGCGAAGGGTGCGGTGGCGGGCGGGGCGCAGGTCACCGCCGGGGCGCGGGACTGCCCCAGCCGAGCGAGGTGTTGATGCGCTCGATCGCCTCGGGGAACCGCTCCGCCCGGGGGGCCGGCAGGTACGGTCGCAGGAGCTTGCCGAGGTGCAGGCCGAACGTCTCGGCCCGGATCTCCACCGGATCCCCCATGTCGGCCCGGGCGGCGGCCCGTTGGACGACCGCGGCCAGACCGGTCTCGGAGCCGGACTCGCAGTCCAGCAGTTCGGCGAGACAGCCGTGGCGTCCCGTCAGCCGGGCGGCGACCGTCATGCCCTGCCCGAGGTCGTAGCCGGTGCCCTCGTCCACGTGCCACAGCTCGTGGCAGGCGATGACGAGCTGGTGCTCGGGGCGGGTGCGCGCCTCGATGACGACCAGGTCGCGGTCCTCCAGTTCCAGCCACAGCCCGCTCGCCGAGTCCGGCGGGAAGGCGGTGAAGTGGAAGTCGACCGGCCGCCCGCCGCGGCGGCGTTCGAACGCGGTGCAGAGGGCGCGGATGATCCCGGCGACATCGGCGGGCGGCGTGATCCGCGCCTCGGCCAGCAGGTCGGCGCCCAGCCTGCGCATGGCCCGTGTGGTCCTCATGTCACCTTCCCCCGGGTGCGGCTCCGGGCCACGGTGGGGTCGGGTCGGGCGGCGGCTCGCACCGGGTCATTCTCCATATGTCGACAAAACGTTCGAGTGGTTCGGTTTCAGCGCAGCCTAGCGGCCGCTGCCGCCCGCCAACCAGCTCCCTCCCAAAAGGCGGAACCCGGGAATGCGGGGCCCGCACGCCGCCCTGGCCTCCAGGGCGATCGACCCCGGCGGGCGGCCCCGGCACTGTGAAGGGCGCGGGCTCAGAGGCCGATTGAGCGCAGGTACTTCACCGTCGCCGGGTCGGCCGGGAGGAGGGTCTCGATGGCCAGCTCGGCGACCGTCACGTCCAGAGGCGTGTTGAAGGTCGAGACCGACGACACGAAGGACAGCAGGTGCCCGTCGTGCTCGATCCGCAGGGGCAGCGCGAAGTACGGGAACCCCTCCGACGCGTCGGGCGCCTCCTCCGGCTCCGCCTCCGGGGGCACCGGGTAGGCCGCCACCTCCTCGTACAGGGCGCGCAGCGGCGCCGAGCGGGCCAGCGCGATCTGCCGTTCCATCTGCTCCAGCAGATGGCCCCGCCACTGCCGCAGGTTGCGGATCCGCGGGGCGAGCCCGCGCGGGTGCAGGGTCAGCCGCATGGCGTTCAGCGGCGGCTCCAGCAGGTCCTGCGGCACCCCCTCCAGCAGCATCGCGATGCCCCGGTTGGCCGCCACCACCGTGTACGTCGCGTCCACCACCAGCGCCGGGTACGGCTCGTAGCCGGTCAGCAGCCGCTCCATGCCCTCGCGGAGGACGCCCAGGGCGGGCGCGTCCAGCGGGGTGTGCGCGTACCGCGGGGCGTAACCGGCCGCGACCAGCAGGGCGTTGCGGTCCCGCACCGGTACCTCGAGGTGCTCGGCGAGCCGCAGCACCATCTCCTCGCTCGGCCGGGACCGGCCCGTCTCCACGAAACTGATGTGCCGGGACGAGGAGTCGGCGCGGCCCGCCAGCTCCAGCTGGCTGATCCCGCGCCGCTCCCGCCAGGTGCGCAGCATCGCGCCCACGCTCGCCGTCGTCATGCCCCGACGTTAGCCGAGGCGGCTCAGCCCAGGTCGAAGACGTTCGGCAGGCCGAGCCGGTGGCGCCACAGGTCGTGCCGTTTGGCGGACTCCACCTCGGGGGCCCGGTACAGCCCGGTGACCGTGCACCGGGCCGCCGCCGAACCGTCGCGGTCCAGCAGGGCGTTGACGGCGGCGCGGGCCGAGGCGTTGGCGCCCTCCATCGTCGCGAGGTCGATGTCGACCGCCACGTAGTCCCCGCTGAGGAAGAAGTTGGGGATCCGGGTGGCCGCGCTCGGCCGGTTGTGGAAGGTGCCGGTGGGGTGGATCAGCAGCTCGTCCTCGTTGGTGGGGTGCGGCGTGCCGAGACCGTCCACGCCCGGGTCCAGGAACCACGAGTGCAGGACGCCGTCCTTCAGCGGGGTGCTCCCGGTGTCGTTGAGGGAGGCCTTCAGCTGCGCCCACACCTCGCGGGCCACCTCCTCGCGGGTGCACTGCTTGGCCGTCTTCCCGTACAGGATCCCCGGCTTGTCCCATTCGGAGATGTCCACCGACAGGCAGTCCACCGCCGCGCCGTCGCCGTAGTCGGCCGGGAACGTGCGGGCCGGCCAGTGCTCGGCCTGCTGGATCGCCGTCAACGACCAGGGCGAGTCGATGCAGTTGAGGTGTCCGTGCACCAGCGGGGCGCGCTCGGTGAGGTAGAACTGGATGCCCGTCATCCAGTCGGTGCGCAGGGCGTCGCAGCGCCCCAGCATCGGGTCCGCCGCCCGCAGCGCCGGGCTCCAGGTGCGGCGGGCGCGCTCGACGGGCAGCGCGCTGACGTAGTGGTCGGCGGTGACGGTCCGGCGGGTTCCGGACGGGTCCAGCACCGCGACCGCGCTCACGCGGCCGTTCTCGCAGCGCACCTCCTCGACGGTCCAGCCGATCCTGAACTCCACGCCGAGGGAGCGCAGATGGGTCTCCCACGGGGTGATCCAGGCCTCGTTGGTGGGGAGGTTGAGGATCCGGTCCGGCGGGCCGTCCGCGCCGCGTCCCAGGAGGTTGAAGACGAAGGCCTCGCCGAGGGTGCCCACCGTCCGCGTCGAGGCCTCCTCGGCCTTCGTGGCGACGATGTTGCGGGTGACGCCGATGGCCAGGATGCGCTGGTACTCGGTGGACATCCGCGCGGCCCGGGTGAACTCCCACCACGGGGTGCGCTCCCACACCTGGTCGCGGCGCTCGTCGCAGCTGGTGAGGAAGACCAGCGCGCGGTTGACGAAGTACGCCGTCTCGTGCGCGGGCAGCCGCACCAGGGACTGCAGGATGCCCGTCAGGGCGCGGCCGATCTCCTCCGGCGTCAGACCGGCGGGGACGTGGCCGGGCCAGGGGATGGGCGCCCGCAGGTCCTCGCGTCCGCCCGCGCGGGCGAACATCATCTCGCGCGGGGCGACGAGGTTGTCCCAGACCCCGTGGGCGTTGCCGGGGAAGGGGATGCGCCGGAGGGTGTCGGGGAGGTTGTGGTAGATGCCGGGGATGAAGCGGAAGCCGTGCTCGGCCGGCAGGGGGCGCCGCCCGCCCCGGGCGCTGCCGGGTACGTCCATGCTGCGGGCCTTGCCGCCCAGGGCCCGGCGTTCGTACACCGTGACGGCGTAGCCGCGTTCGGCGAGTTCGTGCGCGGCGGTCAGCCCGGCCACGCCGCCGCCGAGGACGGCGACCTCGCGCCGCCCGGGCGCGGCGGCGGAAGCGGTGTGCGGGGCGGCGGCGTGCGCCGTGCCCGGGCCCGCGGCCGTCAGGGCGCCCGCGGTGGTCGCGGCGGCGGCGCCCGCGATGAACGTGCGCCTGGAACTGCCCCTGCGCGCCATGACTGCCTCCTTGTTACCGGGGGTAACGCTCGGTCCGGCGCAGGAGCATAGGGGGCGCGACCGGGGCGTGGAAGCGCGCGGGAGCACCCGGGTGCACTATGGCGCGAAAGGTTCGCACCGGCGCCCTCTGTGGGAAACTGACCACACGTCACGGGGAAGGAGAACGCGGATGCCGAGCGAACCGCTTTCGCAGAAGGAGATCGAGGACCGGCTGCGGGAACTTCCCGGCTGGGCCTTCGAGGACGACCGGATCGTGCGCACGTACCGGCTGGCCACGCACCGGGCCGCCAGTGCCCTGGTCGCCCACATCGCGGTGGTCCAGGACGAGTTGAACCACCACTCGGACCTCACCCTCGGCTACGACACCGTCCGCCTCTCGGTGAACAGCCACGACGCCGGCGGCCTGGTCACCGAGAAGGACTTCGCCCTCGCCGAACGCGTCGAGGCCCTCGCCCCCGCCCACGGCGCCGCCTGATGCCGGGAGCCCGGCCCCTGCTCGACTACGACGCCGAGGCCGGGGCCTACGACGCCACGCGCGGCGGCGTCCCGCGCGCCGAGGCCGCCGCCGCGGCGGTCCTCGGCCTGCTCCCGCCGCACGCCCGCACCCTGCTCGACCTCGGCTGCGGCACCGGCATCGTCACCGCCCGGCTCACCCGCCCCGGCCTCACCGTCCTGGGCGCGGACACCTCGTACGGGATGGCCTCGGCGGCGGCCCGGCGCGGCGTCCGGGCCGTCCTCGCCTCCGGCACCCGGCTGCCCCTGCGCACCGCCTCGCTCGACGCGGTCGGCGCCGTCTGGCTGCTGCACCTGCTGCGCGAACCCGGCGCCGTACCGGCACTGATGGCGGAGGCCGCGCGGGTGCTGCGCCCCGGCGGGGTCCTCGTCACCACCGTCGACAAGGACGCCGCGCACGACGTGGGCAGCGACATCGACGCCCTGTTCGCCCCGCACCTGACGACCGGCCCCGCCGACGCCTCCCGCGACGTCGAGGCGTACGCGGCCCGGGCGGGCCTGCGCCCGGACCGCGAGACCCGGTTCACCGGCCACGGCCAGGGCCGGACCCCGCGCGCGGCCGCCGCCGACCTGCTGGCCGGGCGCTACGCCTCCCGGATCAGCCCGCGCGGAACCACCCCGGGCGAGCTGGCGGCCCGGCTGGCGGAGCTGCCCGGGCAGGACGCCCCGCGCGCGGAGCCGACGTACCGCGTACGGAGCTTCGTACGCGGCTGACAGGGGCTCGGGCCGGCTCGGCGCGGGCTCACGCCGCCCGGCGCGGGCTCACGCCGGCTCCAGTCGCCACCACTGCGACGGGGAGTCGGTGTCCTCGCCCTGCCGGGCCCGGCCCTCGGCGTCGGCCTCCAGCGGCAGCCCGCTGATGCAGGCGATCAGCGACACCACCCCCGGGGCGTCCAGGTGCTCCTCGACGATCCACTCCTGCGCCCCGAAGGCGTTGGCCCGCCACACCTGCACCCGGGCCCCGCTGTCCGTCGAGGCGTTCGCGACGTCCAGGCGGCGGCCGTTGTCCTCGCTCACCACGTGGAAGATCCCGCCGCCGCTGTGCACCGGCTCGATCCGCCACCGGCGGGCGGCCGCGGGGGCGGGCGGCCCGTCCGGGCCGACCCGCACCCGGGAGGCGCCCTCCAGCTGGAGCACCAGCCCACTGTCCACGTTGCGGATCCGGTAGACCCCGCCGTCCGGAAGGTTCACGTGCCCGGCCCTCAGACGTCGAAGACGGCCGGGTTCGGACCGATGCGGCGGCCTGCCGCGCTCGCGCCCAGGGCGTCCAGCGCCGCGAGGTCGGCGGCGTCCAGCTCGAAGCCGAACACGTCCAGGTTCTCCCGGATCCGGGCGGGCGTCACCGACTTCGGGATGACGACGTTGCCGAGCTGGAGGTGCCAGCGCAGCACCACCTGCGCGGCGCTGCGGCCGTGCTGGGCGGCGATCGCCTCGACGGCCGGGAGGGTCAGCAGCTCCTTGCCCTGGCCGAGCGGGGACCAGGCCTCGGTGACGATGCCGCGCGCCGCGTGCAGGGCCCGCAGCTCCTCCTGCGGGAAGAGCGGGTGCAGCTCGATCTGGTTCACGGCCGGCACCAGGGCGCTCTCGCCGGCCAGCCGCTCCAGGTCCGCCGGGCGGAAGTTCGACACGCCGACCGCCTTGGCCCGGCCGCTCGCCGCGATCTCCTCGAAGGCCTTCCAGATGGCGAGGAAGTCGTCGCGCATCGGGCGCGGCCAGTGGATCAGGTACAGGTCGAGGTGGTCGAGGCCCAGCTTGCCGAGCGAGTCGTCGAAGGCGCGCAGCACCTCGTCGCGGCCCCAGCGCCGGTCCGGGCCGTTCCACAGCTTGGTGGTGACGAACAGTTCTTCGCGCGGCACCCCGGACGCCGCCAGGGCCAGACCGGTGCCGCGCTCGTTGCCGTAGACCGCCGCCGTGTCCACGCTCCGGTAGCCGGCCTCCAGGGCCGTCCCGACGGCCCGCTCCGCCTCGGAGTCCGGGACCTGCCAGACGCCGAAGCCGAGCTGGGGCATGAGCGTGCCGTTGTTGAGCTTGATGGTGGGGACCTGGTTCACGTGTGGTCGTTCCCTCGGGGTCGGTGCGGTGTGGCCCGTGCCACGGCGTACGAGGGGCCACAACCGGCCTCCCGTACGCCGTATTCCCGCCACCCGGGTGGTCCTTCCGGTCGGTCCCCGCCGGGCGCGGCCCTCACGCGGATCCCAGGTACGCCTCCCGCACCAGGGGGTTCGCCCGCACCTCGGCCGGCGTGCCCTCGGCCAGGACCGTACCGAGGTCGAGTACGACGACCCGTGCGCAGAGGTCCATCACGAAGGCCACGTCGTGCTCGACCAGCAGCACCGCGCAGCCCTCCCGTTCGGCGAGCCGCCGCACCACCGCGGCCAGCCGCTCCCGCTCGGGCCCCGACAGCCCCGAGGCGGGCTCGTCCAGCAGCAGCACCTTCGGCGGATCGGCCACCGCCCGGGCCAGCTCCACCATCCGGGCCTGCCCCACCGGCAGCCCGGCGGCCGAGGAGGGTCCGAGCGGGCCGATCCCGCAGTCCGCGAGCACCCGCTCGCCGCGCTCCCGGCGGGCCCGCTCCCGCGCCCGCCGGCCGGGCGCGGAGAGGAGGTCGGCGGTCAGCCCGCCCCCGCCGCCCCGCCACTCCTGGGCGACCAGCACGTTGTCGGCCACGCTCAGCTGCCCGAACAGCTGCTGGCGCTGGAAGGTCCGGCGCATCCCGTGCCGGGCCCGCCAGACGGGGGAGCGGCGGGTGACGTCCACCCCGTCGAGCAGCATCCGGCCCCGGTCCGGCCGCCGGATCCCGGACAGCACGTCGAACAGGGTGGTCTTCCCCGCCCCGTTCGGCCCGATCAGCCCGCACACCTCCCCGGCCCGGATCCCGAGGTCCACCCCGGTCAGGGCCTTGACCCCGCCGAAGCGCACGGAGACCCCGCGGGCCCGCAGTACGTACTCGCCCCCGCTCATGGCGCCATCCCCAGGTAGGCCTCGGTGAGCCGGTCCGTCTCCACCTCGGCCCGGGGGCCGCACCAGGAGACCCGGCCCTGGGCGAGATAGGCCACCGTGTCGGCGATCCCGAGGACCCCGGCGGCCTTCTCCTCCACCAGCAGCAGCGCGCTGCCTGCGGTGCGGAGCTCGGTGAGCAGCGCGTACACCTCGTCCACCACGCGTGGCGCGAGCCCGAGCGAGGGCTCGTCCGCGATGAGCACCGCGGGCGGCCGCTGCAGCAGCGGGGCCAGCGCGAGCATCTGCTGCTCGCCGCCCGACAGGGCGCCGGCGGCCACCGTGCGGCGCTCCCCGAGGCGGGGGAAGCGGTCGTACACGGCGTGCCGTTCGGCGGCGTCCGTCAGGTACAGCGCGAGGTTCTCCTCGATGGTGAGCGCCGGGAAGATCCCCCGGCCTTCGGGGGCGAGCAGGACCCCGGCCCGCGCGCGGCGCACGGTCCCGTCGCGGGTGGCGTCGCGGCCGGCCACGCGGACCGACCCGGCCGTGACGGGGAGCAGCCCGGCGGCGGCGCGGCACGTGGTGCTCTTGCCGGCGCCGTTGGGGCCGAGCACGGCCAGGATCTCGCCGGCGCGGACGGTGAGGTCGACCCCGTGCAGGACGAGCCCCCCGTCGTACCCGGCGGTGACGCCGCGCAGCTCGAGTGCGGGGGTGGACCCTGCGGGGCCTTCCCCCACCC
>NZ_JBHWBP010000183.1:0-14467 GCF_042735575.1 Streptomyces sp. NPDC059564
GGTGTGGGCCTGCTATTTTTTTTAAAACCCCCCCCCCCCCCCCGCCCCCCCCCCCCCCGGGGGGGGGCGGCCGCCCCGGGGGGGGGGGGGGCCCCCCCCCCCCGGGCGGGGCCGCGCGCGCCCCCCCCCCCCCCCCCGCGGCAGGCGGCGCAGACCGAGGGGGAGGCGGCGGCCCGCGCCAAGGCCGGACTGAAGTGCGCGGTCGACCCCGTCGAGGTGGCCACGGGCCGGATGATCCTGCCGCAGACCGACCTGGTCCTGCCGGGGTCGCTGCCGCTCGTCTTCACCCGGACCTTCGAGTCCTCGTACCGCACGGGCCGCTGGTTCGGCCCGGCGTGGGCGTCCACCGTCGACCAGCGCCTGGAGACCGACGAGGAGGGCATCGTCCTCGTCCGCGAGGACGGCAGCCTGCTCGCCTACCCGCACCCCGAGCCGGGGGTCCCCGTACTGCCCGCCCACGGGCAGCCCTGGCCGCTCGTCCTCGACGCGGACGGCGGGTACACGGTCACCGATCCGGAGAGCGGGCAGGTCCGCCACTTCTCGGACGACGGCCTCCTCACCCAGCTCGACGGCCGGGGCGGTGCCTGGATCTCCTTCGAGTACGACTCATCGGGCGCCCCCGTCTCGCTGTCCCACAGCGGCGGCTACGAGCTGCGCCTCACCACGTCGGAGGGGCGGATCGCCGGCCTCTCCCTCGGCGACGGCACCGAGGTCCTGCGCTACGGCTACACGGACGGGCACCTCACCCACGTCACCAACTCCTGTGGGCGGCCACTGCGGTTCGGGTACGACGCGCTCGGGCGGATCACCTCCTGGACCGACACCAACGACCGCCGCTTCGACTACGTCTACGACGACCGGGACCGCTGCGTCGCCCAGTCCGGCACCAACGGCCACCTCGACGTCCGCTTCGCGTACGAGGACGGCGCCACCCTCCTCACCGACTCCCTCGGCCACACCACCCGCTTCGAGGTCGACGACCGAGCCCGCATCACGGCGGAGACCGACCCGACGGGCGCCACGACCCGCTCCACGCACGACGCCGTGGGCCGACTGCTCAGCCGTACCGACGCGCGCGGCCACACCACCCGTTTCGACTACGACGCCGACGGACGCCTGGTCTCCGTGCTCCGCCCGGACGGCGGGGAGGTCCGGGCGGCGTACGACGAGCTGGGGCTCCCGGTCGAGATCGCCCAGCCGGACGGCCGCGTCTTCCGCGCCACGTACGACGACCGCGGCAACCGCACCTCGGCCACCGCTCCGGCGGGCATCACGACCCGCTTCGGCTACGACGCCCGCGGGCACCTGGCATCGGTGACGGACGCCCTCGACGCGGTCACCACCGTGCGCTGCGACCCGGCCGGCCTGCTGCTGGAGACCGTCGACCCCCTGGGCGCGGTCACCCGCTACACCCGCGACGCCTTCGGCCGGCCGGTCGCCGTCACCGATCCCCTCGGGCACACCACCCGCCTCACCTGGAGCGTGGAAGGCCGCCTCCTCCGCCGGGAGGACCCCGACGGCAGCGCGGAGTCCTGGACGTACGACGGCGAGGGCAACTGCGTCACCCACACCGACGCGCTGGGCGGGGTGACGGTCTGCGCGTACGGGGACTTCGACCTCCTCGCCGCGCGCACCGGCCCGGACGGCGTCCGCCACACCTTCACCCACGACTCCGAGCTGCGCCTGACCGGCGTCACCAACCCGCAGGGCCTGACCTGGGCCTACGCCTACGACCCGGCCGGACGCCTCGCCTCCGAGACGGACTTCGACGCCCGGACGCTGACGTACGCGTACGACCCGGCGGGCCGCCTGGCCTCCCGTACGAACGCGGTCGGCGCGAGGACCACGTACGCGCACGACGCCCTCTCGCGCCTCCTGTGCAAGGAGACGTCGGACGGCACCACCTCCTACTCCTACGACGCCTTCGGCGAACTGGCGGCGGCCGTGTCCCCGGACGGCACGAGGCTCACCCGGGAGCGTGACCGCCACGGCCGTCTCCTCTCGGAGACGGTGGACGGCCGCACGACCACGTACGCGTACGACGCCCTGGGCCGCCGCACCGGCCGCACCACACCGGGCGGCGCCCGTTCCGAGTGGACGTACGACGCGGCCGGACGTCGCGCCGGGCTCACCGCCTCGGGCCGCACGATCACCTTCGAGCGCGACGCGGCGGGCCGCGAACTCACCCGGACCCTCGGCGCTGGCCTCTCGCTGACCCAGGAGTACGACCCGCTGGGCCGCCTCACCGGCCAGCACGTGGTCGGCCGGGACGGCCACACCCTCCAGCGCCGCGGCTACGCCTACCGCGCGGACGGCGCCCTAACGTCGGTCGACGACGCCCTGGCGGGCCCGGCCGCCTTCACCCTCGACTCGGCGGCCCGCGTCACGGCGGTGGACGCGGCGAACTGGTCGGAGCGCTACGCGTACGACGACGCGGGCAACCAGACCAGCGCGGCCTGGCCGACCCGCCACCCGGGGGCGGAGGCCCACGGCCCCCGCACGTACACGGGCACCCGGATCACCTCCGCCGGTGCGGTCCGCTACGAGTACGACGCCCTGGGCCGCACGGTCCTGCGCCAGAAGGCCCGCCTGTCCCGCAAGCCGGACACCTGGCGCTACACGTGGGACTCGGAAGACCGCATGAACGGGGTCACGACCCCCGACGGCACCCGGTGGCGCTACCGCTACGACGCCCTCGGCCGCCGCACGTCGAAGCAACGCCTCACGAGCACGGGCGAGGTGGCGGAGGCGGTCCTCTTCACCTGGGACGGCACCACCCTCTGCGAGGAATCCACCGGCCCGGTCACCCTCACCTGGACCCACGACGGCCTCCACCCCCTCACCCAGGCGGAACGCGTCCTCGGCACCACCGACGAACGCTTCTTCTCGATCGTCACGGACCTCATCGGCACCCCGAAGGAGCTCATATCCGAGTCGGGCGAGATCGCCTGGCGCGCCCGCTCCACCCTCTGGGGCACCACCACCTGGCCCCGCGACGCCCCCGCCTACACCCCACTCCGCTTCCCGGGCCAGTACTACGACCCCGAATCGGGCCTCCACCACAACTACTTCCGCACCTACGACCCGGAAACAGCCCGCTACCTCACCCCGGACCCCCTGGGCCTGACCCCCGCCCCGAACCCGACGACGTACGTCCACAACCCCCACACGTGGTCGGACCCCCTGGGCCTGACTCCTTGTCCCCCCAACGCCCACCTCGGGGAACTTCCTGTTCACACAGCCATGGACCGGTTCTATATTCGGGCCGGGGAACTTGTCGATAACCGGATCGCCAGCCATCCCTTGACGGATGCGCAGATGCACGGCGGTGAAGTGGTGGGACACGGAGGCGTCAGGAACCTGACGAATGAGGACCTGATCAAATTCGGCGGACCTCAAGGAGATGACCCCATCAGCGGATTCAGAGACTGGGCCAAAACAGATTCGATCCGATATCCTGGATCACAAATACACATCACAGGAGGGCACCACAGGACAGCAGAAATAGTACGAAGGATTTCGACCGGAGAATTCAACCCGGACACTCTCATAGAATTCGCGATAAGGAAATGACGACTTACCGAACAGAGCTACCAGGCACGAACTACCACCTGAGCTGCACGCTACTGCAAGGGAACGTTTGGGTCACACTGCAGGAAAAAGGATCCGGCATTCGAATCTCCACATGGAGTCGCCCGGCCTCAGCCACGCCATCCGGCGACTTCAAAGAACTGACGGAGCAACTGCGGGAGAAAATCAAGGAAATCGAACACAAAGCAGGCGAACAGCGCCGAATCGTCTCACAGGAACACCTATTCTTCGAAGGCTGGTCCTCCTGGGGGCCAGGCACTCCACGTCCCCTACTCGACACAGTCGAACAGAATGCGCCAGCGGGCGCCTTCTCCACATTGGAAGAAATTCTGGCCGACAGCACCTTCTGGATCACCGGGTAACACAAGGAATAAAGTCAAGACTGAGGAAGAAATGGCCGATAGAGCGCACTTTCCCTATACGGGACCCCGCGATCTCCTCGTACTCGTCCAGAACAGCAAGAAAGGCAGGCTGATCACCTCTTCAGCGAACCTCACCCCCGAAGATGCCGAGGAGCCCCATACGTTCATCATCGACACGGACGGGCGCATGCGAATTTCACCACGCCGCAGCGAACACGTGGTATGCGCTGGCGGGGAACCCGTTCTCAGCGCCGGCGAGGTTACATTCACACAAGACCTCCACGGCTGGACGGTTGACGAAGTCAGCAACCAGTCAACCGGATACTGTCCAGATATTTCATCTTGGGTCGCCGTCTCCCACGCCTTGGACCTGGCAGGAATCGGCCACCCTGGACAGTTCACCCAAGCCATAGTATTTCGATTTTGCCCAGAATGCAATCACCTGAATATTGTGCGCGAGCAATGGTTCGTTTGCGTTTTCTGCGATGGAATTCTCGAAAAAGGGTGACGGCTCCTGTTGAATGCGACTCCCGCTTCGAGGAAGAGCCTTGGTGGAATGGGCGGCGGGAAACTCGGACCTGTAGCACGAAGCGGTCACTCAGGGCTCGCTGAAGCAGTTCTGTCGGCGGCCGGGAACTTGGCACGCAGGCGCCTTTCGATGCTGCCCGCTCGTGACCACGTGACGAGTGGCCTCAAGGGCGTCGTGCGAAGTCCCAGACCCGGATCCCCAAGTGGGTTCCCACGGAGGCGGGGACCAGAGGCCCAGCGATCCACACCGTGCGCGACCGGATTCCGTCCCACGACCAGGCCGCCGACCACCCATGGGGCAGACCGCTGAGGAACAGGGAGTACAGGAAGGACAGCGCGACCGCCCACGCCAGGGCAGCGAGCAGATGGACGGTCCAGGCGGGAACGCCGATGCCGATCCGCCTCAGCCCAGCACGTGCCAGCAGGTGAGCAGGAAGCACACCGACGAGAACCAAGAACCCGGCGGCCACCAGCACGGCAAAGACTCCACCGCGAAGGCCGACCACCGCCCACAGACAGCCGAGCAGCACCGCACTGAGGCCGAACCCCATCCACCAGACCAGCCCGAGCCGTGGCCGCACCTCTATCCCCCGCCGCATGGCCACAGTCTCCCTCTGCACGCCCTCTTCGGAAACACCAATCGAGGTGAAGGCGACGCACGTTCCGGGGAATGGAAGACGGTGCATGACCGTCACCGGCGATGGTGGGGGCAGATCCCAGGCAGGAGTGGTGCCAGTTTCACGGCCCGTAGATCAGTTTCCACTGCTGATTGGGCACTCCCTGGTTGTCATTGGTCACAACCGGAGATTCATTGGCCCCACCCCATCCGCGGTCGGCTTCGAGGGCGCGGCCAAAGAGGTTGCGGATCGGGGCGGGATCGGCGCTGTGGGCGGCGTCCACGTACCAGAGCTGATCCACGTTGGTGAAGGACCTGTCGCAGTCGCTCAGCCACGTCGCCCAGCCGGCGGGCCCATTGGCATAGCCGCCCAGGCAGCGGCCGTCCCTGTGAGTGACCAGATGGTAGCGGCCATGGCCGTCGGCGATCAGGTCCCAGAGCTGGTACGGCTCGCTGGTGCAGTTCCACACCCGCATCCGGTCGTCGCCCGACGGCATGCCCATGCAACGGCCGATGCCCTGGTTCCGTACCTGGAAGGGGCCGACCACAGCCCGTAATGGGGGATCGGCGGCCCGGCCAACGGCGCCCGAGCTCGGCGCGACGGATGCCAGTGCCCCGAGCAGTCCGGCAAGAACCAGTGCCCGCCGCGTGCGCGATAGCGTCAAGATTCCTCCTGTTCCCGATGGTGTGACGGACTGCCACGATTCCCCAACGTGAATGTGAGAGACCAGGGTTGAGCAGCCAAAACCCCTCGAACGAGTACGTACCGCCCTGGCTCCAGCAGCCGTCACCGCGTGCGGACTCAAGGAATGCACTCGACCCAGAGCAGCTTGCCCGCGTGGGCCCCGTCCAGGCGGTACGAGCCGTAGCGGTCCGCGCAGAGTCGTACGAGGACCAGCCCGCGGCCCTCCTCCGCGTCCTCGGCCGGCTCCGGGCCGAAGGGGGACGGGATGTCCGGGCCGGTGTCCCAGACCCCGACCCGGAGGCGGCCCGCCGCCATCGCTCGCAGCCGGAGCGCGCAGGGGCCGCGGGTGTGGCGGTAGGAGTTCGACACCAGCTCGCTCGCCAGTAGTTCGGCGGTGTCGGCCAGACCGGCCATGTCGTGCCGTCGCAGGACGGCGCGCAGGGTGGTCCTGGCGATGCCCGCGGCGCGGGGATCGTGCGGGAGGTGGAGGGTGTAGGCCCAGGACGGAGTTACCGTAGCGCCCATGGAAGTCTCCGATCGAGGAGGAGAGTTGGACCCTGTGCATGGGGTGCCCGGTGGCCAGGTCGCTCCGTCGAGCGGGGTACTTCCAGGCGGTGGCCGGAGACCAAAAGTAGCGCGCGGATGTAATGCATTTCATGGACTCTCCGTTATCCATGACATGACCACTCGTGTGGGGGACCACGCCCCGGGGAGCCGGCCTTGAGCGCCGTCACCGCGCGCCAGCTCCGCTTCGGCGCGGAGCTGCGCAAACTGCGCGAGCGCGCCGGGCTCAACGCCACCGAGGCCGCCGGACGTCTGGGCATGCGGCAGAGCCAGATCAGCAACCTGGAGGGCGGCCGGATCGGCGCCAGCCCCGAACGCGTACGAGCCCTCGCCACGCTCTACGAGTGCGCCGACCAGCCTTATGTCGACGCGCTGGCGGCCATGACCGGTGAGCGCAGGGGCGTCGGGTGGTGGGAGGACTGCCGCGAACTGCTCCCGGCCGCATGGCTGGACCTCGCCGAACTGGAGCACCACGCACACACGTTGCGTGGAGCGATCACCGTGCACATCCCCGGACTCCTCCAGACGCCCGAGCACGCGCGCGAGGTCTTCCGTCAAGCCGTTCCGGCACTACCGCCCCCGGAGATCGAACACCGCGTCTCGTTCCGGGTGAAACGCCAGCACATCCTCTACACGGACACCGCGACCCCGTACCAGGCGATCGTCCACGAGGCGGCGCTGCGCATCGCCGTCGGCGGACCGGCGGTTGCCGGTGCCCAGCTGAAGCACCTGCTGGACATGAGCGAGCGCGACCACATCACCATCCGGAGCATCCCGTTCTCGGCGGGCGCCGTCCCGGGTTCGGGGCAGTCCATCTACTACGCCCATGGACCGGTGCCTCAGCTCGACACCGTCCACCTCGATCAGTCCCACGGGTTGAGGTTCCTGGACGCCGAATCCCAACTGGCCAAATACCGGACCCTCTTCGAGCGTCTCGAGACGGTCGCCCTCAGCCCCGCGCGGACACGTCAGATGATCCACGCCATCGCCCGGAACCTCTGAAAGGCGTCATCCATGTCACCCAACGACTGGCAGCGGTCGTCCTTCTGCGCCGAGGGCGACTCCTGCGTCTACGTGGCCCGGGGCCACGAAGACCGCGTCCTCGTAGCCGACACCCCCACCCCCGAGACGGTGATCACCGTCTCCGCCCCCGCCTGGGCGGTGTTCCTCAGCGGCGGGACGACGTGAACGCGCGGCGGTAGGTCGTCGGGGAGACGCCGAGGGTGGCCGTGAGGTGCTGGCGGAGGGAGACCGCCGTGCCGAAGCCGGCCTGGGCGGCCACCTGGTCGACCGGGAGGTCGGTGGTTTCCAGGAGGCGGCGGGCGTGATCGACCCGCCGCTGGGCCAGCCACTGGCCCGGCGGCATGCCGACCTCCTCACCGAAGCGGCGGCAGAAGGTGCGCACGCTCATCCGGGCGTGCTCCGCCAGCTCCGCCAACGGCAGCGGCCGGTCCAGCTGTTCCAGCGCCCAGGCGCGGGTGGCCGCCGTCGTGGCGGTGGCCGGCTCCGGCATCGGGCGTTCGATGTACTGGGCCTGCCCGCCCTCCCGCCACGGCGGAACCACGCACAGCCGCGCCACCCGGTTGGCGACCTCGCTGCCGTGGTCGCGCCGTAGCAGGTGCAGGCACAGGTCCACCCCGGCGGCGACCCCGGCCGCCGTGAACACCCGGCCGTCCTCCACGAACAGCACCTTCGGGTCGACCTCCACCTGCGGGAAGGCCCGCTGGAAGCGCTCGGCCTCGTTCCAGTGCGTGGTGGCGCGGCGGCCGTCGAGCAGACCCGCGGCCGCGAGGACGTACGAGGCCGAGCAGATCGAGACGATGCGGGTGGTGGGCGGCAGCGACGCCAGGGCCCGCGCCAGTCCCGCCGGCAGCCAGTCCCGGGTCGGGTCGGGGTCGCAGGTGAACGGCGGGATGACCAGGGTGTCCGCCGTACGCAGGGCCTCGGGGCCGTGGGACACGGCGAGGGAGTAGTCCGAACTGGTGCCCACCGGGCCGCCGTCGAGGCTGCAGGTGGTGATCTCGTAGAGCGGCTCCCCGGCCGGCCCGGCGGCCGTGCCGAAGATCTTCGCCGGAATGCTCAGCTCGAAGGGATAGACCCCTTCCAGGGCCAGGACGACGACGCGGTGCGGAGATTCATACACGGAAGAATGATGGCAGGATCTTTTCCGATGCTGGCATTCCTGCCACTCGTCCCCCTCCCCCGCATCCCCGAGTCTTGATCTCGGACGGGCCGCCGCACCGAGGCCCACTGAGCAGGGGGAACGAACGAAATGACCATGCGTGCGATCGGCCAGGACGGTTTCGGCGGGCCCGAGGTACTGAAGGTCGTCGAGGTGGAGCGGCCCGAGCCCGGGGTGGCCGAGGTGCTGGTACGGGTCCACGCCGCCGGGGTGAATCCGACCGACTCCTGGCACCGCGCCTCCGGCGGGCTCGGCGCGGAGGTCGTCCGGCTGGGCTGGGACGTCTCCGGGGTCGTCGAGGCCGTCGGCATCGGGGTCACCACCCTCGCCCCCGGCGACGAGGTGTTCGGCATGCCGCGCCACCCGCTCCCGGCGGGCACGTACGCGGAGTACGTGACCTCGCCCGCCCGGCACCTGGTCCGCAAGCCCGCCGGGCTGAGCCACGTACAGGCGGCCGCCCTGCCGCTGGCCGCCATGACCGCCTGGCAGGCGCTGGTGGACACCGCGGACGTGCGTCCCGGGCAGCGGGTGCTGGTCCACGCGGCGGCGGGCGGCGTCGGCCACCTCGCGGTGCAGATCGCCAAGGCCCGCGGCGCGCACGTCATCGGCACCGCCCGGGCCGCCAAGCACGCCTTCCTGCGCGGGCTGGGCGCGGACGAGGTGGTCGACTACACCGCCGTCGGCTTCGAAACGGCGGTCGAGCCGGTGGACGTGGTCGTCGACGCCGTCGGCGGGGAGTACGGGCCGCGTTCCCTGCGGGTGCTGCGCCCCGGCGGGATCCTGGTCTCCCTCGCGTCCCCGGCCGAGGCCCGACTGGCGGAGGTGGCGCGGCCGTTGGGGCTGCGCGCCGCGTTCATGGCCGTGGAGGCCGACCAGGCGGGCCTGCGGGAGGTGGCCGCCCTCGCGGAGGCGGGACTGCTGCGGCCGGCGATCGACACGGTGTTCCCGCTGGAGCTGGCGGGCAAGGCGCACGAACTCAGCGAGACCCGAGGCGCGACCGGCAAGATCGTCCTCACCGTCACCGTCTGACCCGGTCACCATCTGACCCGGTCACCGCCTGACCCGGTCACCGCCTGACCCCGGACGCCGACCGACCCGGACGCCGACCGACCGGACGCCGACCGTCACCAACCGGCCCGAACCCCAAGGAGATCCGCATGACCACCTTCGTCCTCGTACCCGGCGCGTGGCACGGCGCATGGACCTTCGAGCCGCTCGCCCGGCAGTTGCGCGCCCACGGGCACCAGGCCTTCCCGCTGACCCTGACCGGGGTGGGCGACCGCAGGCACCTGATCAGCTCCTCGGTCAACCTCGACACCCACATCGAGGACGTGGTGAACCTCCTCGCGGACCAGCAGGTCACCGACGCCGTGCTGGTCGGGCACAGTTACGGCGGCATGGTGATCACCGGGGCCGCCGACCGCGCCGCCGGGCGGGTGGCGGGCCTGGTGTACGTCGACGCGATGGTCCCCGAGGACGGGGACTCCTGCTGGTCCCTGGTCACCGAGCAGGAGCGCGGCTGGTACCTGAGCGGCGTGGGCGCGACCGGCTACGCGAGCGCCCCGCTGCCGTTCTTCGACCCGCGAGCCACCCCGCACCCGCTGGCCTCCCTCCTCCAGGCGGTGCGCCTGGAGGGCGGGCTCGACCGCTTCCGCAGCCGGGACTACGTCTACGCAACCGGGTGGGACGGGCGGTCCCCCTTCACCGGGCTCCACGAGCGGCTCTCCGCCGACCCCTCCTGGCGTACGCACGCCCTCGCATCGGGACACAACGTGATGCGCGACGCCCCCGACGAGCTCCTGAAGGTGCTGCTGGGCGCCGCCACCCCCCAGAGCTAGCCCTCCCGGCCGCTCAGCCGCGCAGGCCCGCCGCCAGCTCCAGTTCGTCGGCCCACGCGGACGCCTCGCGCGGGCCGATGTGCGGGGCGGCCAGCGAGCGGACGCGGAAGGGGTTGTCCGGGGTCGTGGCGTCCGCCTCGCGGATCATCAGGTCCTGGAGCGGCAGCGGGATCGTACGGTCCTCGGTGAAGCGCAGGAACGTGCGCGGCACCCGGCCCCAGGTCTCCGGCCGGCCACGGGAGTCGCCGGCTCCGATCGCGGCGGATTCGTCCGGCTCCAGGGTGTGCAGGACGGCCCGCACCTCGGCGTCGGAACGGTCGGCGCCCAGCGCCTCCTTGACCTCCGCGAAGAAGGCGGGGTCGCCGGAGAGCCAGTTGATCCGGTTGACGCCCAGGTCCGGCGGGGTGGCGACGGCGGGCATCCGCAGGAGCGCGCTGGTGGCCGCCTCCGGGGTCGCCATCAGCTCCAGCACGCTGCGGTGCCGCGTCGGGCAGTACGCCGACGCGTACACGAGGTGGGATATCAGCTCGGGAACCTGGTGGGCGACGACGTTGAGCGTGGCGCCGCCCATGCTCTGCCCGACGAGGACGACCGGGCCGTTGCGGCGAACGGCGCGCACGACGTCCACGACGTGCGCGGCGCAGTCCTCGAGGGTGACGCGGGAGAGCGGCGACGGCTCGGTTCGCAGCCGGTCGAGGTCCTGGGGGGTCTGGTAGGAGCGGGGGAAGTGGGCGCCGAGCCCGTGGCCGGGAAGGTCTACCGCGACGGCCCGGTGGCCGCGCAGCCCCAGCGCGGCCGAGACGGGCGCCCACCCGTAGGAGTTGCTCCCGGCGCCGTGCACGAGAACGAAGGTGGGCGCGCCGTCCTCGACGTCACGCACGGACGTCTTGTCGGCCTTGTCGGTCTTATCGCTTATATCAGTCATGCGCCCGACTCTAGGAGCGGGACACACTCATGATCCATTCCTTTCCGCCGTTCGCGCCGTGGGTCAACTCACGTTTACCGCCGAGCCGTTGTGGCGCCGGACGTCAGGGTGCGTTGGCGGTGACCGCCTTCAGGAAGGGTTCCAGGACGGCGCGCCAGGCCGCCGGCTGGTCGTAGTGGAGGTAGTGCCCCGCGTCCGGGATTTCGGCGTACTGGCCCTCCGGGAGGACGCGGACCATCTCCTGGGCCTCCGCGCGGCCCAGTTCGCCGTCGAGGCCGCGGACGACCAGGGTGGGGCAGCGGACCTGGGCCAGCTCCTCCCAGTGGGCGTCGTGCACCCAGGTCTCGCGGGCCGTCAGCATCTGGTGGCGGGAGAAGAGCGGGCGCCAGCCGTCCGGCGCCCGGTGCATGACCTCGGCGAAGAAGGCACCGCGGCCGGGGTCGGGGCGCTCCACCCGGGGGTCGTCTTCGCCGAACCAGCGGCGGGCGGCGTCCTGGGTGGGGAAGGGCAGCGGCCAGCGGCGGAACCAGTCCTCCCACTCCTGCTGCGAGGCCTCGCCGAGCGCGGACGCCCGCATGTCGCAGATGACCACCGCCGAGACGAGCTCGGGGCGGCGGGCCGCGAGCTGCCAGGCCGTGAGCGCTCCCATGGAGTGGCCGATCAGCACCGCCGGGGCGAGCCCGAGCTGCTCGATGGCGGCCTCGGCGTCGGCCACGAAGGCCTCGCGGCCCAGGGAGGAGGTCCGGCTGCCGGGGCCGGGGTGCGGCAGCTCGCTCTGGCCGTGCCCGCGCTGGTCCAGGGCCACGACCCGGCGGTCCTCGCCGAGCCAGCGCGCGGTGCCGGCCCAGTGCAGGGCGCGGCCCATCAGGCCATGGAGTAACAGGACGGGCGGATGCCGCGGTTCCGCGGGTGGTTCCCGGAACTCCCAGGCGGCAAGGCGGACGCCGTCGGCCCCCGTCACATCGATGCGCTGTACCACCGCAGATGCACCCCCTTCGCTCCCCGCCAGACTATCGAACCCGCATTCGAAAACGGGCGTCTCGCCGCCAACACCGCTCTTTCGAGTGACCTTGCTCAAGGATTGGCCGCCGCTGCCGATGGAGATCCTTTCAACAGGGAGGCGGGCCGCTCGGGGAAGACGGTCCGAAGGGGATGACCTTGAGAGCTCGGGGCTCCAGGTCAGCCAGGGGAGGACGGGTCCCGGCGCCGCGAGGCGCCGGGACCCACCACCACTCTCCTACGGCTCTCCTACGACGTCAGCGCTTGGCGACGAACACGTGCGAAGCGATCTCGGCGTCCAGCTCGGCGGCCTCGCCGCCACTGCCGACCAGCACCCCGCCCGGGGACTCCGTCACGCTGACCACCGAGCCGGGCTGCACGCCCGCCCGCCGCAGCGTGTACATCAGCTGGGCGTCGGTCTGGATCGGCTCCCCGATCCGGCGGACGACCACCGTCTTGCCCTCACTGCCCGGGTCCAGCTCCGAGAGGCTGACCATGCCGTCCTCCAGGAACGGGTCCGCCTCGGCCTTCTCCCCCAGCTCCTCCAGCCCCGGGATCGGGTTCCCGTACGGGGACTCGGTCGGGTGCCGCAGCAGTTCGAGCACGCGCCGCTCGACCGCCTCGCTCATCACGTGCTCCCAGCGGCAGGCCTCGGCGTGCACCTGCTCCCACTCCAGGCCGATGACGTCGACGAGCAGGCACTCCGCGAGGCGGTGCTTGCGCATCACGCGGGTCGCGAGCTTGCGGCCCTCGTCGGTCAGCTCCAGGTGCCGGTCGCTGGCGACGGCCACCAGGCCGTCGCGCTCCATGCGCGCCACCGTCTGGCTGACCGTCGGACCGCTCTGGTCCAGCCGCTCGGCGATCCGGGCGCGCATGGGGACCACGCCTTCCTCTTCCAGCTCGAGGATGGTGCGGAGATACATCTCCGTGGTATCGATCAGTCCGGACATTCGTGCCCCTCGGATTGCGTGCGCTGGCCCTGCCCCCAATTCTGACGCATCGGGCCGACAACCGTCCCGCGCCGAGCGTCAAGGCATGTACGGGACATGTGCGGGGGATCTTCGCGGAACCGCGCGGGGCGCCGCCCGTGCACGTGAGGGGCCTTTGGGACCGGGATTGACGTTCGTATTGACACGCCCTTGGTCCAGACCGCACGGTGAGCGGCGGACATCGACGACGCACCCACCCGCACCCCACCCTGGAAGGGCCTTCGGCGTATGAGCGAGAGCAAGCTGGCCGGGCAGTTCTTCGATGCGGCCATCGGCCTGCTGGAGCGGGTGCGGGACGAGGAGGGCGCGCGGATGGCCGAGGCGGGGGCCGTGATCGCGGAGGCCGTCGCGACCGGGAACCGGCTGTTCGCGTTCGGTGCGGGGCACTCGTCGCTGCCCGCGCAGGACGTGGTGTACCGGGCGGGCGGGCTCGCGCTGATGAACTTCCTCGCCGTCCCCGGCACCGCCGGCATCGACGTCATGCCCGCCACCCTGGGCAGCGCGCTGGAGCGGGTCGACGGGCTCGCCGGGGCGGTCCTGGACAGCAGCCCGGCCTCCGACGGGGACGTCCTCGTGATCATCTCCCTCTCCGGGCGCAACGCGCTGCCGGTGGAGATGGCCATGAACGCCCGCGCGATCGGCCTCAAGGTGATCGGCGTGACCTCGGTGGCGTACGCGACGGAGACCAAGTCCCGGCACGTGTCCGGCACCTACCTCAAGGACCACTGCGACATCGTCCTCGACAGCAAGATCGCCGTGGGCGACGCCGAGCTGACGGCCGACGGCATCGAGGCCCCCTTCGCCCCCGCCTCCACGGTGGTGACCAGCGCGATCATGCAGGCGGTGATGGCGGCGGCGGCCGGCGAACTCGCGGCGCGCGGCCTGGAGCCGCCGCTGCTGCGCTCGGGCAACGTGGACGGCGGGCACGAGTGGAACGGCCGCGTGATGCAGGAGTACGGGGACCGGATCTTCTTCCGGCACTGACCTCGGCCGGGGCGGGCGGGCCTCACGGGGCTGCCGGGGCTCACGGGGCGGCCAGGGCGACCGGGTCTCACGGGGCGCACGGGGCTGCCGCGGCGGCCGGCCCTCACGGGCCCGGGGCCGCCGGCGCCGCCGGGGCTTCGGTGGCCGGGGTCGGCGGCGCCTCCCTACGATGGTGGAGTCGCTGCTCGGGGCCTCGGGGACCGG